>JBBCIV010000130.1:0-13279 GCA_037189665.1 Phycisphaerae bacterium
TGAACACCTTCTCGGCGATGTATTTGACGACATCACGCTGTGATACGAGTCAGGCGGGCGATATCGTTATTATTGTTTTCGGCGATCGTGGACTCACGACGGAAAGCTCGTCGTCGTTGAGGTAGATGTGGAGCGATCAGGGATCACGTGAGCGTTCAATACCAGCTTTGGCATGTAGAGCAAAATTACCCGCACGATGCCAAACAGTATGAGCCGCAGATAGGAAGCTTGGCGAACGGCAGGCCATGCCGAGCCCGTCAGCAGGAAGGAGGATTATGCCTTCTTATCCCGATCGAATTTGGGTCGCGATGCCGGTTGTCGGCTGTACAGAACACCCGTTATTCACAGGACTTACATCAAATGGGCGATACTGGGCTCGAACCAGTGACCTTTGGTGTGTGATACCAACGCTCTAGCCAACTGAGCTAAACGCCCGCAATTTGTCTCAAGAGGATAGTTCAGGTTGCGGCGAGATGCAACTCACTTCAGGCGATCGGCCAAGTCCTGCAGCAACTGCGTGTTGGCGGGGGGAAAGCGATACAGGGACAGGTCGGCGAGGGCGATCCAGCGGAAGGCGGAACAGCCGAGGGGCTTGGGGTCGCCGGAGAGGTAGTCGCAGATGACTGGCGTCAGACGGACGGTGGCGTAATCATAGGAGTGAACAATGGTTACGAGCGTATCGATGGCCCGGACGGCGACGTCCAGCTCTTCTTTCGACTCCCGCTCTGCGGCGATGGCGGGGGGCTCATTAGGGTGGATTTTGCCCCCCGGAAACTCCCAGTAGCCGCCAAGCACTGCGTCGGCTTTTCGCTGACAGATGAGCAGTTCTAACCCGCCCGGCGATGCCCGGCGGATGATCGCGATCGCGACCTCCACCACCTTGCCCGACCCTGCCTGCGCGCCATTCTGAGAGGCCATTCCGCGATTTTAGCGCAGGATCGCGGGTGGGTGCAAATATGGGGTGCTGCACTATTTTTGAGGCCCCGGAACTGGGCAGTTTTTCACGATTTTGGTGTTTTCGTAAGTTCATTTTCGATAACAATTTACGGCGAATTTTCGGATGTGTTGTGATCTCAAACTGTTCGTTGACACCCATGTTGGACAGAGTTATAGTCGCCTTCGTTGTCGGCCAAAAAGCGGCAACCCCAACATTGGTATTCGCGGCTTCACTGCCGTGGCGCACTTCCGGAGGTGGATCGGAGCCACCCCTCCGGAAGTTTTTTTTTGAGCCCGACTGACTAAGATCACCCATCGATGACCGGATCACGCCGCGGGCAGTTTGTTACCTCTGTTGTTTCCAACACGCCGCTGTGCCGAGAACACTATCGGCTCACGCTCGCGTGCGCCGACTTCCCGGCATCGGAGCCGGGGCAGTTCGTGCAGATCCTCTGCGTCGATCCGAATCGCGATCACTACATCGAGAACGACTACGAATGGACGCCCGGCGAACGCCCGCCGATCGAAGGCGTGGAACTCGTCGGGCGACAGACGACGTTGCGGCGTCCGTTCTCGCTTGCGGGATGGCGCAAGACGAGCGATGGCATGGTGGAGTTCGACATCATCGGCCGCGATGTCGGCGTCGGCACGAAGTGGATGAGCGAACTGCGCGCCGGACAACTCGTCAACGTCATCGGCCCGCTCGGCAACGCGTTTCAGCTTCCCCCGCCCGGCGGCACGGCGCTGATGGTCGGCGGCGGCGTCGGCATTCCGCCGATGATCTACCTCGCCGAGAAGATCGGCCGCGACCTTGCCGATCCGTCGATCGCCAAGCCGCGCAAGGCCATCGCTTTCTGCGGCGCGACGACCATCGACCTGCTCGCGCTCAGCGTCACCAACGACGCGCCAAGGCCGTCGTCCAACAGCTTCGATCCGCTCTACAACATCGCCGAGTTCCAGCGGCACAACGTGCCCGCCGTCATCACCACCGATGATGGCAGCTACGGGTTCAAGGGCTACGTCACGCAGGCGCTGGAGAGGTACCTCGATACCTGGATCACCGACAACGCCGACCGCAACCGCACCGTCATTTACACCTGCGGTCCGGAGATCATGATGAAGGCCGTCGCCGCGATCGCGCAGCGGCGAAACATCGCCTGCCAGATCTGCGTCGAGCGTGCGATGGCGTGCGGCATGGGCACGTGTCAGAGCTGTTGCATCAAGGTGCATAAAGACGACCCCTCTCAACCCCCGCTCGCCGGCCGCGATTGGTGCTATCGACTCGCGTGCACCGATGGGCCGGTTTTCCCCGCTCAGAAGCTTCTCTGGTAGACGCGCGTCTCCCGACGCGCCCTCACGGAATATTGATCAACGTATCCAGCGCATCCGCGACGGCCGTGTCCGTCCCGCTGCCGCCATCGACGATGTCGGCGGCGCCGTCAGTGGGGTTGGTCTCGCCGAAGGCGAAGAGGATGTCATTTCCGCCGAGGCCGAAGAGCCGATCCGCGCCGCGACTTCCGGCGAGGATATTCGGGCCGTCGTTGCCCACCAGGGTGTCGTTTCCGCGTCCGCCGAGCAGGTTTTCGACGTTGCTCAGGATGAAATCGCCTTCGCCGGGCGCGCCGTCGTTGGCGATGCCGTCGAGCGAGGCGCTCACGCCCTGGTTGCGCAACACGCGATCGGTGTACTCGACAAGATCGACCCCGTCTCCGCCGTCCAGCGTATCGGCGCCGAGCCGGCCGACGAGCTTGTCATTGCCGCCTTGGCCGGCAAGGTAGTCGTTGCCCGATCCGCCCAGCAGCACGTCCTTGCCCGGGCCGCCGTTGAGGGTGGCGGGGATGGTGAGGGTGGTCTCGATGGTGATCTTGTCGCTCGCCGCGCCGCCGTTCACGACGATCTTCTTCACGCTCGCCGCCGGGAACGACAGCAGCGAGCCGCCCCTCATTCCCGCGCGGACGAAGCCCTTCTTGATGTCCACGCCGATGACGTCCTTGCCGTCGGTTCCGTTCACCACGAGCGTGTCGCCCTGCAGCGACGCGAATACCGCCGGCGCCTGCACCACGCCGCCGATCTGGAAGTTGAACGGGTTTTCGTTGGAGTCGTTATTGCTGAACGACACCTGCCCGCCCTTGGCGCCCGCGGCGGCGGTGGACATCGCGATCGTGAAGCTCGCCGACGCGCCGCCCGCGAGGGAGCCCGGCAGGCCGCTCAGCACGGTAAAGCCGCTGGGCACGCTGATCGCGCCAAGCGTGAGCGTCGAGGTGCCGAGGTTCGACACGGTATACGTCCGCTGCACCGCCGGCGCGCCGACCGTGACGGTGCCGAAGTCGGTGCCGGTCGCGGTGGAGATCGTCGTGCTGCCGTCGATCGCGGGGGTGACGTGGATCTCCGGCGGGGTGATCGGCGACGCGCTCATCGTCACGCGCACCGTCTCGGAGAACTCGCCCGTCTGCGATGAGTTCGCTTTGACCAGGAACGGTTCAAAGAGAACCTGATAGCTACCTGCGTTCAGTTGAACTTCGAGCGATTCGGTACTGTTAACCGTGTTGCTGACGGCAATCGCTTCGCCGAACTGTCCGAGGCGAACGATGGTCGCGCTGGCGTAGGAGTTGGGAGCGTTGTCGGAACTGAAGGCGGTACGGACCGCCGAATAGCGAACAAGGGTGGAGTCGGCCGCGACGACGAACGGGACGACGTCGGCAAAGGGTTCGGGACCCAGCGCATTGCCGAAGGCGTCAAATGGCTGGTTGACGCCATAGGTGGCGGCTTCATTCGCCGGCGTGGAGGTGAGGGTGCCGAACAACAGGAATCGCGCCTCGAAGGTTTCAAACAAGGGTCGCATTGTTCGTCTCCAGGAAAGTCGATGAACTGCACAGGCGCGACAAACGACATGAATCGCGAAACACGCGCGCGTTCGACGTCCAGTAATGTCGAGAGGAACAGAGGAAGTCAACGCAAATCTAGGTTATTAGAAACATGAGACGAGGCTTTTGGTTGTTGTGCAGGTCGCGTTGTTGAGATTCACCATGCGAACGGCAATGGCGGAAGTAAGTGTCTGCATTTCAGGGGTTTACGGGAAAATTGGGTTCGTTTGTCCAAATTCCGCCAATGGGCTTTGTGCCAACCCGTACGATACGCGGGGCGATTTGATGGCGTTGTAAGGTGCGGCCATGCAAGAATTTACGGCGAAATTGGGTTCGTTTGTTCAAAACGCATCGTGACGAAGATCGTGCCCGACCGCGTGGTTGGACAGGCGTTTGGGTTCGTTTGTTCAAATCATTCCCCTTTCGGCTCAGGCGACATTCTCAGGCGGCTTTGAGCGCGAGCGGCCGCTATCAACAATACGCGCAATCTCTGCTTTCGTCGGCGGGAAAATCGGCCGCGACGTTGGGGGAGATGGGGGTGGGACGCGTCCTCGAAAGGGATCGGAACGTGTCATTCTTTGCGAGGACGCTGCTCTGAAAGTCGCCGCGTAGAGCAACGGACTGAATGTTGTAGTCGCGGCGCCTGCGTCGCCCATTCGAGACGTTCAGGAAACCAATGGGCGACGCAGGCGTCGCAGCTACAACAAGAAGCGCGGCGCTGTAGAACCCGCTCCCGGCGTACTGGGAGAGGGAGTGGTTTTTCCATCTCAACGCGGGTGAGCTGCAGGGTCATGGGATTCGGGATGATCGTCGTCCCTGATACATGCGAATGCGATCGGCTCTACTTGGCTGGTTTGGTGGCGGGCTGCTTGCCCTTGTTGGCGAAGGCCTTGTGGAGCTTCGTCCATTCGAGGGAGCCGACGTACTGCTCGACCTTCACCTTGTGTCGCTTGTAGATGTTGACGATCTCCTTGTCGGCGTCGGTGAGCATGGCGTCTTCGCGGGCGCGGAGCATGCGGTCGAGGATGACCTGTTTCTGCTCGTCGGTGAGATCGGGCGCGATCTCGAGGTAGGCGTTGTACGTCCGCCGCATGCCGGGGCTGCGGCTCCATTGCTCTTTGATGGCGTCGATCTGCTCGGCCGAAATCTCGGCCTGCAGTTTGGCGATGAAGGCCTCGTACGCCGGCTTGAGGGTGGCGTAGACGTCGTCGATCTTGTGGGCGATCACCTCGCCGGGATATTCGTCCTTCGGCACGACGGCGCGGGCCTTGTTCCACTCCGACCAGAGGGTTTGGAGTTCCGAATCGTGTTGCTGATGCCAGCTCCACATCGTGATGAACCATTCGGACAGGATCGCCTTCACGCGGGTGGCGGTCTCGGGGTTGTCGATCTTGGCGGCCTCGGCCAGCCGTGAGGATTTGCTGTCGGCACGCTTTTGCGCGGCTTCATCCCCCTGGGCGAAGCCGATCGAACACAAGCACAAAATGCAGGCGGCGGTGTATGCGGCGTGGAACTTCATCGCGGGGGCCTCCGGGGTGTTGGTATCGCGCGATCGCAGAAGGCTGGTTTCGCGCGAACGTCTTGTCGTTCACCCATACGTTAGCGTGCGTCGGCGAGCCGGGCAGCGATGAATGCCGACGATTATATTGCAGAAAAAGACGCTTCTTTGATCCGCCTGAACGCGAACTGTTTACGGGCGTTTTCCGGTACCATGCGGACTTCAACGATGACCTTCGCCGCGCCGTTTTTCCTCCTTCTGCTTTTACCCTGGGCCGGCGTATTGGCGTGGGTATTGGTGGGGCGGGCGGAGTTCGCGCGCGTGTCGACGACGCAGTTCTGGGATCGCACCGACACCAGCACGCGGACGCGCCGCGGGATTCGCCGGCCGCCGCTCGCGATGGTGTTGTTGCTGCTGGCATCGCTTCTGGCGACCCTGGCGGCAGCGGGAATCGGAGTGAAATGGGGAACGACGTCGGACGCGATCTGGATCGTCGATCGACAGCTCGACACCTTCGCCCGGCTGGAAAAGGACGACGCCCTTCGCCGGCACCTTTTCGAGGATGGCTTGGCGGGGACGGTAAAGCTGGTGCCGGATTCGAACATCGTGCGGGCGACGGGCGAGGAAACGACCGGCCAGTTGGAGGCGGCGATCGCCGAGGCGATTGCGACGGCCGATCGGCCGATCCGAGTGGTGACGGCGAAACGATTGGCGGTGGATGCGTCGCGGGTGACATTGGTAGCGCCTGACGCCGAATTGCGGAATGCCGGCATCGAGCGGCTGGCGGTGGTGGAATCGCCTCGGCCGCAGGCGATGGTGACGGTGTGGAATGGGACGGGGGAATCGAAAGCGATGCTGCGCGTCGGCGCGTTGCAGCAGGCGATCGACCTGCCGCCACGGGGGGCATCGCGAGATTACTTTGTCGACGCGCCTGCCGGCGCGGCGGAGTGGGTGAAGGCGGAACTGTTGCTGGACGACGACGTGCCTGCGGACAACGCGGCCTACGTGGCGCGTCGCGGGGCGTGGCCACGGATAGAGGCGGGCGTCGCCGTGCCGCCGGCGGTGGCGCGGTTCATCGACGTCTACCAGCAGGCCCGGCCGGCGGCCGCGGGTTCGCCGACGGTGACGATCTCCGATCGTGCCGTGGAAGGGCCGGCGCTCATCCTCGCCGGTGGGGGCCCGCCGGCGGCAGGCGCGATCCGCGCCGCGGATCATCCGATCACGCGCCATGTCGCATGGGACGATTTGCAGCAGTGGCTTGGCGCGTCGGTCAACCGATCGCCGCCCGGCGGCGCGGCGCTGGTATGGGTGGGCGATACGCCTGTCGTAACGCTCGCGCGCGAAGGGCAGGTCCACGTCGGCTTCGACCTCACCGCTATCGCAGGCCGGCCGGAATTTGTGGTGTTTTTGACGAACGTGATGGACTTCCTGGGGGCCGGACGGGTGGAGTACGCGTCCGACCCGCCGCGCAAGATCGAGGCCGGCTGGAAGTCGGCGGAGATCGATCCGATGATAGAGATGGATGCCGCGCCGGGCGTTTATCGGACGCCGGATCGGCTGTTGGCGCAGAACGTCGACGTCGTGCGTGTTGGCGACGCCTATGATCAGACGCGGGAATTGGCCGATATGAAAGGAGCCTCGCCGCGCATCGTGGAGTTGAACGGGTTGACGTTATCGTTGGCACTGGTGGCCTTGTTCGGAGCGGTCGCCTCCTTGACACGATCCTGACAGAAGTTAGGGTTACACGCCGCTTCGTTGTGGCATATGATTTTCGAGAGGCGCGAGGCGACTTACCAGACTTTTGCAGGACGCGAGATATGTCCGAACAAGCCCCCCCGGTGTCGGTGATCGAAGACAAGAACGTGCGGATTGTGGAGTTCACGAACAACAAGATTCTCGATGAGGCGAACATCGCCGAGATCGGGGCCACGTTGAACTCGCTGATCGATGAGAACGAACAGCCGCGGTTGCTCTTGGATTTCAACAGCGTCGATCACCTGTCGTCGGCCGCGTTGGGCATGTTGATCAACGCGAACAACCGGATCAAGCAGCGGAACGGGCAGCTTCGACTGGCCAACATCAAGGCGCAGATTTTCGAGGTGTTCCGCATCACCAAGCTGGACCGGCTGTTCCGCATCTACCCCAACCGGGCAGAGGCGCTGGCGAGCTTCGATCATTAGTCGGTCACCGCGTGTAGCGTGACTGGTGTCGATTGGCGCTCGCGCTGGTGTGTTGTGTTCGTTCGCGTACTCTCTGTGTGGGATATTTCGGAATGGGTCTTCCAAGCTCAAACCGACAACCTTCGCCTGATCCGCGTCGGCCGGCGCCGATCATCAACGAGACGCGCTACGGAACGAGCATGAAATTCGTCATCCCTTCCGATTACGCCCGCGGCCGCGAAGTGCAGGCCCGCATTCTCGATGAGGTCGGCAAGTATAAGTACAACTCCGACTCGCTCTTCGCGATCAAGCTGAGCCTCGAAGAGGCGATGGTGAACGCCATCAAGCACGGCAACAAGCTCGACGAGAACAAGAAGGTGTACGTCGAGGCGCTGGTGGGCCCGGGGCAGACCGAGGTGATCATCGAAGACGAAGGGGTGGGATTCGATCGGGTTGAGGTTCCCGATCCGACCGCGATGGAAAACCTCGAGAAGTGTTCCGGCCGCGGCATTTTGCTCATCGAGGCCTACATGAGCTCCGCCGCCTGGAGCCAGAACGGCCGCCGGCTGCACATGATCAAGCGGAACGATTAAGCGGACAGGGGCGCCTTCGACCTTCGCGTGTCCAGGCGGGTCGGCATCTTCATCTGATTTTGTTCGTTGCTCACTTTCGGAAGAACGTTTTCCCGCTCTTGTTGTACTTGCTCAACCGGTTGTTGACGTACAGCCCTTCCAATACGAATTCGCCCGCCGCCGCGATGGAGCCGGGGGAGTCGTCGAGGTCGAGCGCCTTGCGCACCTGGCCCGCCGCCTGGGCGAGGGGCTTGAGCGCCTTCATGTTCGCCACGAACTCCTCGGCCGGCAGTTCATCGCCGGCGGGGAAGGTGACGTTGCCCTTGAACTCTTCGCTGACGGCCTCGAAGTTGAGGCCCTTGGTCGCGCGGTTGAAGATGTTTTTCACCGCCTCGCCGACGAGCGACTGGATCAGCTTGTCCTCGCTGCCGTCGTCTTCCGACAGCGTCATCTCGATCTTCCCTCGGCTGCTGGCGGCCAGGTGTTGCAGGTCGCAGATGCGGGCGACGACCGACCCCTCGCCGGTCATGATGCCGCGCCGCTCGGCGTTGCTCACGAGCGATTCGGCGTTGGCGATGCTCGTGCGAACGCTCACGCCGCTGGCCTGGCTGACGTGCGGGCTCGTCCGCGCCAGGCGAACCACTTCTTCGACGATCTCCGACATGAACCGCGGCACCAGCACGCTCACACCGCTGGGGCTCGGCCCGCCGTTTCGATTCAGCCAGGCGTTTTCGGCCACGATCTGCAGCGCTTCCTGGGTGGTCTCAGGGTAATGCGTGCGGATGACCGTGCCGATGCGGTCCTTCAGCGGCGTCACGATCCGGCCGCGGTTGGTGTAGTCCTCGGGGTTGGCGCTGAAGACCAGGCACGTATCGAGGTTCAGCCGGATCGGATAACCGCGGATCTGGATGTCGCGCTCCTCCAGCACGTTAAACAGGCCCACCTGGATGCGCGGCGCCAGGTCGGGCAACTCGTTGATCGCGAACAGCCCGCGGTTGGAACGCGGGATCAGGCCGTAGTGCATCGTCGTCTCGTCGCTGAGGTAGCGGCCCTCGGCGTGCTTGACCAGGTCGATCTCGCCGATGAGGTCGGCGATCGTCACGTCCGGCGTGGCGAGCTTTTCCTGATAGCGGTCGGAGCGGTGCACCCACTCGATCTTCGCGTCGTCCCCCTGCTCGGCCACGATGCGCTTGCCGGTGCGGGTCATGGGTTCAAGCGGATCGTCGTTGATCTCCACGCCGCTGATGACCGGAATCCACTCGTCCAGCAGTGTCGGCAGCAGGCGGAGCATGCGCGTCTTGGCCTGCCCGCGAAGGCCGAGGAACAGCATGTCGTGCCGCGCGAGCAGGCCGTTGATCACCTGTGGGATGACCGAATCGCGATAGCCGAGAATGCCGGGAAAAATCGTTTCGCCTGCTCGCAGCTTGGCGATGAGGTTCTTGCGGAGTTCATCCTTGACCGACATGTACCGATAATCGGTCTGCTTGAGCTGGCCAATGGTGGCGGCGCTGGGGTGAGACATGACGAAAGTATAGGCCAGCCGGCGCGCAAAAACGCGCGGTGCGTCGCGCCTGTGCTCAACGGGGAGTCGGCGAGGCATGGGCCGCATTTGCGGGTAGACTGCGGCGGCATGTTTCGATCGATCCGTTTCAAATATGTGCTCGATTTGCTGGTCGTCTCGCTCGTGCCGATGGCGATCGCGCTGTTCCTGGCGTCGCATCGGTCGCGGGACGAGCTGACCCACGCCAGCGCCGAAAACCTGAAGCTGCTTGCCACGATGACCGCAGCGCAGCTGGATCAGTTGCTGCGCGACGGGGGCAACATCGTAAAAGTGGTGGCGCAGGACGATCACGTCCGCGACTTCGCTGCCGACCCGTCGAAGCGGGAAGCGTTGAAGGAGATCGTTCATCGCCAGCTCAAGGTCGTGCCGGAGACGAACCCCGATTACGACAGCTGCTTTCTCATCGGCATGGACGGCATCGGCCTTGCCAGTTCCGCCGAGCGGAATGTCGGGCAGGACCTGTCGTTTCGCGATTACTTCACGGCCGGCCGGAACGGGTATCACTTTGTTTCGGATTTCACCATTGGCAAGAAGAGCGGCGAGCCGGGAGTGTACTTTTCGTCTCCAGTCGTCGTCGGCGATCGCGTCAGCGGCGAGCGGGTGGTGGGCGTCGTGGCCACCAAGCTGAAGGGCGAGCGCATCTGGGACCTGATCGCCGACAGCAAGGCCGGCGAGGGTGGATATGCGATGCTGGTCGACCAGTTCGGCGTCGTCATCGCGCATCCCGACGAGAGCCGGCTGTATCACGCCGTCGCGCCGCTTGATCCGTCAACGCTGAAAGACTTCGATCCTTCCGTTCGCTACAGCCGCGATCAGCTGGGCTCGCTGAACGTGCCGGAACTCCTGGCGATCATCCGAGGCAAGGGCCGTGGCAACATGCAGGCGTTCGAGCAGAACGGCGAGCAGTGGGTGGCGGGCGTCGCGCCGATGGCGGCCAAGCCGTGGATAGCGGTGGTGGTGAAGCCCGCGCACCAGTTCAGCGCGGCGGTGCTGGGGCTGGCGAAGCAGCAGGGCCGCATCGCGGCGATCGTGGCGCTGGCAGCAGGGCTATATGCCGTGTGGCGCGCTCGAAACATGGTTCGGCCGCTCATCGCGATGAACGACGCGGCGAAAAAACTCGCGTCGGGGGATTTCTCCGCGCGGGCCGACGTTCGCCGGACGGACGAGATCGGACAGCTCGCCGGAACGTTCAACGAGATGGTTCCACAGCTTGAGCAGAGCGTGGAATTACAGCGGTCGGTCGAACTGGCCCAGCGCATCCAGCAAAGCCTGCTGCCGCAGCATCCGCCGAAGATCGAAGGGCTGGACCTGTTCGGCCGCAGCCGCTACTGCGACGCCACCGGCGGGGACTACTTCGATTTCGCCGACGCCGTCCACGACCCACATGGCCGGCTCGTCGTCGCGATCGGCGATGTCACCGGGCACGGGCTCGGGGCAGCGCTGCTCATGTGCACCGCCCGCGCAGCGCTCCGCGCCAGCGCACAGACGTCCGCGTCGCTCGGGCAGAACCTCACGCACGTGAACACCGTTCTCACCGAGGACGCGGTCGAGGACCTGTTCATGACCATGACGCTCATGACGATCGATCCTGCCACGCGCACCATTCGCTACGGCTGCGCGGCGCACGATCCGATCATGATCTTCCATCCTGAAACCGGCGAGATGACCGAGCTTTCGGACGGATCGATTCCTCTGGGCGCGATGCCCGGCATGGACTACGAGGAGTACCGCTACGATGACGCCCCGCCGGGCGCCATCGTCTTCATCGGCACGGACGGCATCTGGGAGGCGCGAAATCCGTCGGACGAGATGTTCGGCAAAGACCGCATGGTCGAGGCCATCAAGTCAGCGATCTCCAAGCCCGCCGGCGAGATCGGCGCGGCGGTGGAGGCGTCGCTCGAAGCGTTCCTGGAAGGGCGGAAAATTCAGGACGACGTGACCTACGTCGTGATGAAGCTCGTCTGATCCTCGCCCGTCACCCGCGGCGGACGGTAGCGAATCCAGTGAAGGTACAGTCCGTGCGCCGGCGCGGTTTTTCCCGCGTTGCGGCGGTCGCGCGAGACGAGGATCTCGGGCACGTCGTCGGCGTCGATCTGTCCGAGGCCGATGTCCACCAGCGTGCCCACGATGATGCGCACCATGTTCCACAGAAACCCGCTGCCGGTCACGCCGACGATGACCATCGGCCCGCGCACGTGCAGCGAGCACTCGTGCAACGTTCGCACGGTCGACGCCCGGCCATGGCCGGGCTTGGCGAAGGCGTTGAAGTCGTGCTCGCCCTCCAGATGAGCGGCGGCGGCGCGCATGGCGTCGAAATCGAGCGTCTGCCATCGGTGGAACATCAGGTCGCCGCGCATCGGGTCGCGATCGGAGGTGTTCCAGATGGCGTATTGATAGCGCTTCCGTTCGGTATCGGAGATCGCGTCGAAGGCGAGCGGAACGGGCTCGATCGATCGAATCACCACGTCGGCCGGCAGGCGGGCGTTGGCGGCGCGGCGCAGGCCCTCGACGGGGATCTGCGTCATGTGCGTGTCGAAGTGGGCCACCTGGCCCTTGGCGTGTACGCCCGCGTCGGTGCGCGATGAGCCGGACAGGTTGACCGGGTGATGGACGACCGCTTTGATCGCCTCGGTGCAGACCGCCTGAATGGTCGGCAGGCCGACGCCGTCTGCGGACCGCTCGCCTTTCCATGTGGGGGAGTACGTCTGCTCCTGCCAGCCGTGATAGTGCGTGCCGCGATAGGCGATGGTGACTTTGTAACGCTGAACGGGCCGATCCACGATGCGCGCGAGTATAGACGAACGCCCTCGCCGTGGTTAGCGGCGTCGCCGGCCGAACAGGACCAGGCCGGTGGTGAGCAGGCCGAGGGACGCGGGTTCGGGGATGCCTGTCGTGCGGACGATTTCGCTGTAATACGTGCCCAGATCGGCGGCGAAGGTGGCGTTGCCGTAAACGGTCGTGCTGGCGGGTTGCCCGATGGCCGTCTGAATGTTCGTTATGATGCCGATCAGCTTGCCTGTCGAATCGAACACCGCGCCGCCGGAATCATGTTCGATCGCCTGGGCTTCGTTGGCGTCGCCGTTGAAATCGAAGATCGTCGCGATCGCCGTTACGTCTCCGGAGCCGCCGTTGATGACGCCGGTCGGGTTGCCGCCAATGCTGACGGTGGTGTTGGTTCCCCAGCGAATCGCCTGGCCACTCGTATCCCACTTCCAGCCGGCGTAGTCGGCGTCGCCGATCACCGTTGTCTCGGTCCACGAATCGGTCCAATAGGTTCGCCCCTGGCCCAGTGGATCCGTCCCGGTGTTCTGTCGGTTCCAACCGTTGCCCACCAAGGTGACGTTGATACCGACGCTCGTCGTCGGCGCATTGGCGATATCCAGGGTGGAGAGGGCGGGCGTGGTGGTCAGCTTGAAGACATAGAGATCGGTGAATGAGTTGTCCGCGTTCTTCAACCGCTGGCCGGTGCCGGCCTCCATGGTGAATGGCGTTCCCGACACCGCCGGCAGCAGGAACGATCCGCCGCCGACGTGATTGGCGGTTAGCACCCAGCCGTCGCCGAGATAGACGCCCGTCGAGTTATTTACGCTGCCGACATGATTGAACTGCGGCAAACCGACCGGAGCGGTCGTGTTTCCGGTGCCCGTGGACGAGTTAATCAGCACTCCGTACGACACGGCGGAGTGAAC
>JBBCIV010000131.1:0-16866 GCA_037189665.1 Phycisphaerae bacterium
CAACAGGGGCTACCTGCCGCCAGACCTGCCGACGCTGGTGTTGGGCGGCAAGTTCCCAGGCCTTCCGCCGCAAACGTTCATTCGCCCCGGCTCCAACGATACCCCCGCCGCCCCGATGAATACGCCGCCGTCGCAATGGGCGTCCAAACTGACGCCCAACAGCGGATTCTGTTCGTTCACCTACGCCTTGGCCGGTTCGGATAGGATTACACGTATCCGCTCCGCCACCACGCGAGTCATGGTCTACGAAACCACTCCTCTCCCCGGCCGTCCAACGCTCGTCCTCTTTGCCGACGGCCACGTCGAAGCCGTCTCTGCCGCCAACTGGGGGCCTATGCTGGCCGGTCTCAACGCCGGCCCAACGTCTGCCCCATCGCAAATCGGCAACGAGTTCGAACCGAAGTAAACCGCCGCAATACCACAACAACATGATGAGCCGCGGACGTCAGCCCTGACGTCTTCGCCATACGACGGACATCGCCGCGATATGGCGTGCCACCGCGCTCGCGGTATCCTCCCGCCATGCTTCGCTTCCTTCACCTTGGCACATACGCCGAAGGCCAGCTTCACACGCGGCAGGTCGCTTCGACATGGCAATCGAACGCCATCGTCGATGCCGGCATCGAATCCGCCTGGCGTGAAACGGCCGCGCGGCCGGGCGTGCGGGTGTTTGATGGGAAGCTTTGCCGGTTTGAAGCACTCCACGTTCACGACGGGCACCTGACGATCGACCTCAGCCGAACGAGCTATCGCATCGTCGTCGGCACGAACTTCATGCACCCGGAGTTCGCAGCCCAGTTCGGCCCGCAGGTGATGGCGAATCCCGTCGGCGTCAGCGCCGGGCTCATTACCGCCGACGGGTACGTCATGATGGGCCGGCGAAACCGAAGCGTGGCATATTATCCGGACCGCGTGCATCCGTTCGCCGGATCGCTGGAGGTGGAGGACCGCATCGACCTGTTCGGCAACGTCCGGCGGGAACTGAAGGAAGAGATCTCCCTCGGGCCGGCCGAGATCATACGCGTCGTCTGCATGGGCGTGGCGGAGGACGCGCGGCTGGTTCATCCCGAGACGATTTACATGGCCTGGACCACGCTCACTCGGCCGCAGGTCGAATCGCAAATCGATGCCGACGAACACCACAACGCCTGGAGCGTTCCGGTCAACGCCGATGCGATCGTTCAGCAGTTGAAAGCCAATCCCGAGCTTACCCCCATCGCCCGCGCCGTCCTCCTCGCCCACGGCCGCGATGCGTTCGGCGTCGATTGGTTTGATGCAGCCCTCGCCATCGCCAACTAACCCGCCGACCAACCCGCCGACTAACTTCGCGCGGCAAACGCGAGGCAGGCGCATACAATGAGAGCCATGACCCGTGAAGCGCGCGCCAACCTCATCTTTGCGATCATCCTCGTGGCGCTGATCACGCCCGGATTCATCATCCTGATGCGCAAGAAGCTGAGCGGTCCGTCCGATCCGAACTACCTCCCCACCGCCCTGCCGCACGCGGCGGCATATATGCAGCCGCCGCCGGTGCCGCCGAGCGTGCCGAGGGTGGAACCGGCGGAGGTGAGGCAGTGGCTCACCACGCTCCTGCACGACCGCGTCAGCCCCACCGCCTCCGTCACGCGCGGCCGGGACGGCTCGGGCCCGGCGATCTCCGATCATTTCCGCACCCAACTCATCCTCAACGAATCCAACACCGCCGCCGAGCCCCTCAAGCTGCACCTCATCGTCTGGGACAAGAACTTCACCGCCGACGGGCTGAAGATCATCGTATCGGACGGCAAGCGGCAACTGCTCCTCGGGCTCGACGCTCCGCCCGACTGGATCGACGTCCCCAAAGACATCCGCCATGTGTTGCAGCGGGTCGGATACATTGATCCGCCTACGCGCATCGCCTGGCTCGCCGCCTCTGCCGACGAGGCCGTGGAAAAGGTCGTCCAGATCAACGTTGGCGACGAAGTCATCCGCATGCGATGAAACGCATGCATCGACTTCCTCTTCCATGGGTACATGGGGGAGGAGGATGGCGCGTATGCGATTTCCCTGGCTCGGGCATGCCCTGCGCCGTAACGCGCATGCGTCCCCGGCCATCGATCGGGTAGACTGTCTTCCGTGAGCGACACTACCGAACTCAGCCCCTCGGTTTCCGGCCGTCTTTACCAACTCTTCCCGCCCGTCCGCGAGCCGCGGATCGTCATGATCTGGCTTATGCGGCTGCGCTGGCTGGCGATCGTCGGGCAGCTGGTCGCGACGGGCGTGGCGCACGGACTTTCGCTGAACGTACCGCTGTCTCCGGTGCTGACGATCATCGGCCTCACCGCGATCAGCAACCTGGCGCTGTGGCGGTGGCAGAAGGACAAGCCGATTCCGACGTGGCTCATCCTGTACGTGCTGCTCCTGGACATGGCGCTGCTGACGGTCCTGCTGCTGTTCACCGGCGGGCCGAGCAACCCGTTCAGCACGCTGTACCTCGTGCACGTCGCGATGGCGGTGACGACGCTGGGCGGCGGGTGGACGTGGATCGTCGTTTTCGCTGCCGGGATCGGCTATGCGCTGCTGTTCCTGATCCCGCCGTTCAACCGATTGTCGCCGGAAGGATTGACCGATCCGGTCGGCCACTTCGGGCTGTGGTCGAACCTCGTGCTGATCAGCGCGCTGGTCGCCTACTTCTCCGGGCGCGTGAACCGGTCGCTCAGGCGGCGCGAGATGGAGGTCAACGCGCTGCGCGAGCGCAACGCCCGCCATGAAAAGCTCTCGACCCTCACCACCCTTGCTGCCGGCGCGGCGCACGAACTGGGCACGCCGCTGGCGACGATCGCAGTGGTGGCGAAGGAACTCGAACTGGCGATCGCCAAGGTGCCCGATTTGGCCGACATGGTGGAGGACGCGCAGCTCATCCGCCAGGAGTGCAACCGCTGCCGCTTCATCCTCGATCGCATGCGCGTCGAGGTGGCGACCGATCCGTCGACCGTCTCCACGCCGCTGGGCGAACTGCTGCAACGGCTGAACGAGCATCTTCGCGACGACGAGAAAGCGCGCCTGCAAATCCTCGGCCCCACCGAAGGCAACGCGATCGCGTGCCCTTGCCCGGCGATCGAACAGTCGCTGACGGTGATGATCCGCAACGCGATAGACGCCTCGCCGCCGGGCGCGCCGATCCGCATGATCATCCGACGGGCGCGCGAGTCGATCGTGTTCGAGGTGGTCGATCAAGGCCACGGCATGCCCGCCGACGTCTTGAAGCGCGCCGGCGATCCGTTCTTCACCACCAAGGAACCCGGCCGCGGCATGGGGCTCGGCCTCTTCCTCGTCCGGCTGGTGGCGGAAAACTTCCGCGGCAAATTCACCATGGAAAGCGAACCGGGAAAAGGCACGAAATCGATCCTCGAGCTCCCCCTCGCCTAGAGCGACGAACCAAATGTTGTAGCTGCGACGCCAGCGTCGCCCCGTGGTTTTTCTGAATGTCTCGAATGGGCGACGCCTGCGTCGCAGCTACAACAAAAAGCGCGTCGCTGTAACCGCGCAATCAAGGGCAACTTCGTCGCAGCACCGTTGTGAAAAACTTCGCAAATCATCGCCGACAATTCCCTCCCTCCGATCGTAAACATCTTCAAACACTTTACTTACATCTTTAAAACGTTTTTTAGGACTATATTGTCTTTTTATCCGCCAATCGCTAAACTGTCGCATGTGCGTGGTAGACCACGCCGGAAACGATTAGGTGTCCGCTATGAATCAAACTCCATTTTCTCCCCCGATTGCGACGCCCCCCATCAACAAAAGCCTGCCGAAGATCCTCGTGTGTGACGACGATGCGATCTTCCGTAAACGGCTCGTGCGTGCGTTTCAGTCACGCGGATACGAGACGATCGACGCCCCGACTCCGGATGACGCGATCGAGCTGGCCAAGCGCTTCAAGCCGCAGCGGGCGGTGCTGGACCTGAAGATGCCCAACAAATCCGGGCTCGACCTGCTGAACGACCTCACCGCCATCGACAGCGACATGGACGTGGTGATCCTGACGGGCTTCGGCTCGATCGCCAGCGCCGTCGAGGCGGTGCATCGCGGCGCGCTCGACTACCTGACCAAGCCCGCCGACGCCGACCAGATCCTGGCCGCCTTCGACCGCGACGGCGAGCTGCCGCCGCAGGTGCCGGACAACCAGCCGACCCTCGCCCGCGTGGAGTGGGAACACATCCAGCGCGTCCTCGCCGAGTGCGGCAACAACATCAGCCAGGCCGCCCGCAAGCTCGGCATCCACCGTCGCAGCCTGCAACGCAAGCTGGCGAAGATGCCGCCGTTTGAATGAGGCGGTTCAACGCCAAAACATGCCGCCGGTAAAGTTCGTCGTGCGAATCCATCGAACCGCGATTCGCACGGCGAACCCTGCAAACCGCAGCCCGACCCTTATAAACATCGATAAAATAAACGCTTACGGAAAAATTGGGTTCGTTTGGCAAAAATCGCCTCACGACGTCCGCCGCATTTCCGCAGCCAGTCAAAATGACAGTTGGGTTCGTTTGTTCAAATCGCCCAATCGAGTATTCCCCCCCTCTCTCCCTTTGATCAATGCCGTTCAGGTATTCGCTTCGGCGATCCCTCTTCATCCAACAATACGCGTAACCCCCGCTTTTGTCGGCGGTAAAACGTGAAGTCCCTGGATAGGTGGACGAACGAAAAAACGAAAGAGGATCACTCGACGCCGGCGGCGGCCTTCAGCTTGTCCAAGGCGGAGCGTTCGATTTGGCGGAGGCGTTGGCGGGTAACGCCGAGGTTTTTGGCCAAGGCGTCGACGTCATCCGGGCGATCCTCCGACACCATGCCAAACTGGGCGCGGATGACCTTCTGCTCGCGGTCGTCGAGTTGCGATAGCAGCGACCGCACCTCATCGCGCACTTCCAATCGTTCGAGCGGCCGAGGCTCGCGCGACGGGACTTCGCCCACCGACTCGATCATCGCCGCCTTGTTCGCCTTGCCGATCATCTGCGGCACGCTGCGGGCGTAGCCCTTCATCAGCGCCAAGGTGGCGTAGGTGCTGAACTTATTGCCCTTCTTCGTGTCGAAGCTTTCCACGGCACGCATGAGCGTGATGTTGCCCTCGCTCACCAGTTCCATCAGCGAAACGCCCGCCCGAACGTGCTTTTTGGCGACGCTGACGACCAGCCGCAGGTTGGCCTGGACGACCTGGTTTTTCGTATCGATCACCTTGGCGAGGATGGCCTCGAGCGCATCGAGATCGCGGGCGCGAACCTTGGCCGGATCGAGCTTTTTGCGGGCGTGGGCAAACTGGTACTTATGGAAGTTGAACTTCAGGAACAGCGCCCGTTCTTTGCTCGGGGTGAGCAGCGGCGTGCGGTACAGCTCGCGCAGGTACGGCGGCAGGTCGGCCGGGATGCGCGACGACTCGGGCGACGCGGCGGCCTCGATGGTCTGCTGGGCGACCATCTGTTCCAGCATCGATTCGGCATCGGCATCGTGATACAGCGAATCGTCGATGAACTTCACCCGGCGCTCGGCGAGCCGGGCAAACCGGTCGTCCAACACCACCCGATACACCGCCGTCGTCGGCCGGCCGGCGTGGGCGGCGGCCTCGCGCATCGAGGCGCCGGAGCGGATGATCCGCACGATCTGCACCCGCTCGCCTTCGTCCATCGGACGCGGCGCGAGGTCGAAGATCGCCCGATCGGGATGCTCGGCGTCGTGCTTGCGGAGCGTCGCCTGGATCGTCAGCGGCGAGCGGTTCAGCTTCCGCGCGATGCGCCGCGAAATTTCGTTGATGCAGCACCGGCACTGCGTCGCCAGCCGCCGGGCGCGAGCGAGAATCAGGTCGCGCTCGGCGTCGTCCACCTGCGAGAAGTTCGCGCCCCGTTCGACCGCATCCTTGTGCGTCGCGAGGAACTTCTCCACCACCGCCAGCCGGAACCCGACGCGGCGCTTGCCGTCCGGGAACACGAACCGCCTCGCCGCCAGGCCCCGGCGGCGCCAGCGCTGGATCGTCTTGCTGGTGACGTTGAACTTCACCGTCAGATCGTCGATCGTCAACACCGGCTCAGCGCGATCGGTCGTCTTCTGACGAAGCGAATCCGACACATGCTCGATCAACACGCCCAGGTCGTGCTGGAGCGCAAGCCCGGTCAAAAGCTCGGCTTCGGGCTGTTTCGGTGAATAGCCCGTGATGCGGTAGACGACGTAATCCTGCGGGTAAGCCTTGGCCGGGTCGAGCGAGAGCGCAAGCTCTTCCGCCGCCGCCAGTTGGGCATCGCGCACCTGCAGCGGTGCGAACGCCATCTGGCGCGCCAAACTCGCCATCATGTCGAGGCGATACCGGGCCATACCGTGAATTATCGACAGATCGCCATGAAACCGTCAAGCCGGAAGTTCCCTGTAGCATGGGCAAAGGCCGAAAAAACGTGTTTTCAGCAATAAAAAAGCGTTCATCCGCAGCATCGAACCGCGATCAACGTCTGATCGTCCGCCGGCTGGCCGTTGCCGCTGAAGGCATTGAGGGCATCGCAGATTTTATCGATGCAGACGGTGGAACTGTCGCTGGTGCAGGTAAGAGCAACCGCATCGAGGCGTTCGGTGCCGAAGAGGTCGCGGCCGCCTGGGACGACGGATGGGGCCATCGCTTCGGTGACGCCATCGGTGTAGAGCAGCAGCAGGTCGTGCTCCTGAAGCTGAACCGTCGTCTCGTCATAGGAAACGGGCGTCAGGATGCCGAGAGGCAGGTCGCCGACGGCGTCAAGCGAGATGACCTTGCCGTCGCGGATGACGCGCGGCGGGTTATGTCCCGCGCGGGCGTAGGTGAGCGTGCGGGATCGGCGATCGAGGACGGCGTAGAACGCGGTGACGAACGTGCCGCCGCGCGCGTAGGAACGGGAGATCTGCTCGTTCAGCGCCGCCAGCATCGCGCCGGGGCGTTCGCCGGCGTGGGCGTGCGAATGGACGAGCGTCCGCGTGATCGCCATGAGCACCGCCGCCGGCGTGCCGTGGCCGGAAACGTCGGCGATCAGCACGCCCCACTTGTCGTCGCCCAACGGGAGGAAATCGTAGTAATCCCCGCCGGCGCGGGCGCTGGTCTTGTAGTGGACGGCGATGTCGTAATCGCCGATCGTCGGCATGGCTTGCGGGAGGAGAGATCGCTGGATTTCGCCGACCGCGCGAAGCTCTTTATCCAGCGATGCCAGCGCGGCGGTAAGCTGGTTCCGCAACACGAGGTTATGCGTCCCGCGGCCGAACAATCCCGACTGCCAGTGCAGGGTGGGGATGACCGCCGGATCGAACTCCACCTCCGGCGGCAACAGCAGGACCGATACGTTCATCGCCTTTGTCCCGTCATAATGCGGCAGGCCCACCGCCCACTGAAAGCCGTGCAGATAGAAATGGCCGGGATCGTCGGATTTCAGCCTCGACGGAAGGTCATCGATGATGACCGGGCGATCGGCATAGGCGATCTCGCCCAGAATTCCACCCGATAGCAACGGCAGCCGATGCCGCTCTTTCCACGGGTTGATCTCCTCCTCAAACCGGCTCGACCGCGTCACCAGATAGCCCGGCGGCTCGACGTCCCGACGCGAAAGCGATACGTAATGGTCGTACGGAATAAGCTGAACGATGCCTTCCCAATAGCGCTCGACGAACTCCGTCGGGTCGGTGACGTCGGAGATCGCCTTCATCGTGCGATCGACGATCTCCAACTCTTCCTGCCAGGAAAGGCTTTTCGGCATGTTGGTATGGTAGTCGTGACATATCGGATTTCGACCCGAGTGCCGGTGTTTATCAAAGCGCTTATTCCATCGCCATCTCCGCCGGCGCGTTGCGGTGCACGCAGGCGCGCGGGCCGACGCCGTACGCGGTCGCGAATACCTTGTAAAACTGCGCGTAACTCCCGAACCCCGCGGCGTACGCCGCCTCGGTCATGTTCGGCCGCGACGGGTGGCGATAGTGGTCCCAGAACCTTCGTAATCTCAGCGAGTTCCGATAGCGCGAGAGCGGCACGCCCACCTGCCGCGCGAAAACGCGGCTGAGGTAATCCGTGCTCACGCCACACCGCTTCGCCAGCCGCCGAAGGTTGAGGGGCTCCAGTTCGTCTGCCAGCAGCGACAGCGCCTTGCGAACCGCCGGGTGAAGCGGGACCGCGCGCGACGCGCCGACCGCTCCGCGCTGGTTGCGCCAGCTCAGCAACAACAGGTGCCGCAGGCCGGCGTTCAGCCAATCCGGGTCGTCGTGCTCAAACCGAAAATCCGACGCGAACCCAAAGCCGGCCTCGCGATTCAGCACTTCCGGGTCGAGCCCGTCCTCCATCATCGCGTCCATCGTCTTGCGAACGAGATCGAACGATTCTGGCGCCAGGCGGGCGTGCAAAACGCTCTCAGGATGGTCCGGCTCTCGCCGCAGTCCGGCGTATCGCGATCCGACGCAGGCCTGGGCAATCAATTCCGGCTTGAAGACGGCCACGTAGTACCGCGCGTCCGGCGAGCGATCGACCAGTTGATGCTCCTGCGACGGAAACATCCACAGCAACGTGCGAGGCGGAAACGTAAACCGCCGCCCCGCGACCACGTAGGCGATCGTCCCGCGCTCGACCAGGTTCAGCTCCAGTTCCGCGTGGTGATGGGCCTTCAGAATGGGCGGGTTCTTCGCGGCGTCGGCGACAAAGACGAAACCGTCGTACTGCGGCGCGAGTTTCAGGTCCTCAAGCATAATGACAAATAATGATCACTCGTGTCCGCTATTCAAGAGGAATCTCGTTGCCGATCGGGTTAACTTGATAACTTGGCGGTCATGGAATGATCAATTCAAGCCCGATTGGAACTCTGCCCACCGGCGAGGCCGTTGAGTCGTTTACGCTCAACGGCGCAGGCGGCCTGTCGCTTCAGGCGATCACCTACGGCGGAATCGTCACGCACCTGCGCGTGCCCGATCGGGCAGGAAAGCTGGCGGACGTGGTGCTGGGGTTTGATCGCCTGGAGGATTATCTTTCGCCCCACCCCTACTTCGGCGCGATCGCCGGGCGCGTGGCGGGACGCATCACGCGCGGGCAATTCACGCTTGATGGAAAAACCTACGAACTCGAACGCAACGACCCGCCGAACCACCTGCACGGCGGCGCGAGGGGGTTCGACAAGCACCTCTGGAAAGCCGAACCGTTGACGCGCGACGGCTCGCCGGCGGTGCGGTTTTCGCGCCTCAGCCCAGACGGCGAGTGCGGCTATCCGGGGAACGTGGCTGTGTCGGTGACGTACAGCGTTACGCCGGACAACGCGTTCGTCATTGAATCCGAAGCCACGAGCGACCGCGCGACGCCGTTCAGCCTGACGCATCACTCGTACTTCAACCTCGCCGGCGAGGGCAGCGGCTCGGCGGAGGGACACGAGTTGCAGATTTTCGCCGATGCGTTCGCCCCCTCCGACGCCCAGTTCGCGCTGCTGGGCCGTCGCGAGCCGGTGGCGGATCGCGGCAACGACCTGCGAAATCCCCGCACGGTTCGCGATGTCGTCCCGAACCTGCTCGCCGGCCACGGCGATCTGTACTTCGTGCGTCGCCCGCGAGGCGAAACGCTCGTCATCGCCGCCCGCCTGCGCGATCCGACGAGCGGGCGAACGATGACCGTCCAAACAACTGAAGATTGCATCCAGCTTTACACCGGCGTCTACCTCGACGGCACGCTGACCGGCAAATCCGGCCAGCCTTACGGAAAGCACGCCGGGCTCTGCCTGGAATGCGAAGGGTATCCGGACGGCGTCAACGCGCCGTCGTGCGGCGACATCCTCCTGCGTCCCGGCCAGGTGAGCCGGCAGACGACGATCTACGAGTTTTCCGTCTCCTAACCCGCGCGAGTCTTTGCAATGAGCCACGACAACGACCACGGAACTGCCGTCCTCACCCGCCCGCCGGAGAAGCTGGATTACAGTCTCACCGGCGAGAACGCCACGCGCGCGATCGAGCGCGGCCTCGCCGAGGCCGAGTGGTATCAGTGCCCCGTCCCGCGCGCGACGATGCGGCAACTCCTCACCCGCCGCGACGGGCCGGCCATTCGCGATACGATCATCTGGTTCGCGCTGATCATCGGCTCGGGCGTTGCCACGTGGTGGCTGTGGCCTTCGTGGTGGGCTGCCGTTCCGTACATGATCTACGCGGTGCTGTACGCCTCCACGTCCGACTCGCGCTGGCACGAGGCAGGGCACGGCACGGCGTTCAAGACCGACTGGATGAACAACTGGCTGTACGAGATCGCGTCGTTCATGGTGATGCGCGAATCGACGCTCTGGCGCTGGAGCCACACCCGTCATCACAGCGACACGATCATCGTCGGCCGCGACCCGGAGATCGCCGTCCCGCGACCGCCGAACCTCCGCGCGATGCTGCTGACCATCATCGGCGTGCAGCTCTACCCGCCCTACTTCAAGGCGATCATCCGCCACTCGCTCGGCCGCATGTCGGACGCGGAGAAGACGTTCATCCCCGAAAGCGAGTTCAGCAAGATCTACTTCCGCGCCCGTATCTATGTCGCGATCTACCTGTTCGTGATCGGCCTGTCGATCTACACGTGGAGCATCCTGCCGCTACTGCTGGTCGGCCTGCCGGGCATCTTCGGCACGTGGCTGATGCTCGTCTACGGCTGGACGCAGCACGCGGGGCTGGCGGAGAACGTGCTCGACCATCGGCTCAACTGCCGCACGGTGTACATGTGCTTCGTCCACCGGTTCCTGTACTGGAACATGAACTACCACGTCGAGCATCACATGTTCCCGCTAGTGCCGTACCACGCGTTGCCAAAGCTGCACGCGGTGGTGAAGGACGACATGCCGACGCCCTATCCCAGCCTGTGGGCGGCGTGGAAGGAGATCGTCCCGTCGGTGCTGCGGCAGGTGAAAGACCCGGCGTACTACGTGAAGCGCAAGCTGCCCGAGCCGCAGACGCGCGTCATCGAGAACCAGCACACCTCGGAGATCGCACCCGACGCCGACGGCTGGATCGAGGTCTGCGCCGCCGCCGACCTGCCACCGGCGGACGTGATCCGGTTCGATCACGGTCGCAAGACGTTCGCGCTCTATCGCGACGAGGACGGCAAGCTCTACGCCACCGACGGCATCTGCACGCACGGCAACACGCACCTCGCCGACGGGCTCGTCAAAGGCGGCATCATCGAATGCCCGAAGCACAACGGCCGGTTCAACCTCGCCGACGGCTCGCCCGCGCGGGCGCCGATCTGCCGCGGACTGGCGACCTACCCCATCGAAGAGCGCCGCGGCCGGCTGTATCTCAACCTCGTCCGCGCCGGCGGAGCGGGGGCGCGCGAGCAGAAGACGTATCAGTTCCGCGTCGTGAGCAACCAGTGCGTCGCGACGTTCATCAAGGAACTGGTGCTCGAACCGCTGAACGAATCGGACGTCGTGACCTTCACGCCCGGCGACTACCTCCAGATCGACATCCCGGCGTACGACGAAATCCGCTTCCGCGATTTCGACATCCCCGAGCCGTACAAATCCGTCTGGAAACGCCAGCACGTGTTCGACCTCGTCGCCCGCAACCCGCAGGCCGGGCGGCGGAACAATTACTCGATCGCCAGCAATCAGGCGACCGAGCGCACGCTGCGCTTCAACGTCCGCATCGCCACCCCGCCGCCGGGGCAGGATTGCCCGCCGGGCGTGGGGTCGGCGTACGTCTACAGCCTGAAGCCCGGCGACGTCGTGACCGCCATCGGCCCGTTCGGCGATTTCCACATCAAGCCCACGCAGCGCGAGATGGTCTACATCGGCGGCGGCGCGGGCATGGCGCCGCTGCGGGCGCACCTGTCACACCTGCTGGAAAACGAGAAGACCGCCCGCAAGATCAGCTTCTGGTACGGGGCACGATCGAAGCAGGAGATCTTCGACGAGGACCACTTCAACCAACTGGCGGGCGACCACCCGAACGTCTCGTTTCACCTGGCGCTGTCGTCGCCGTTGCCCGAGGACGACTGGAAAGGCCTCAGCGGGTTCATCCACGAGGTGGTGCTCGACCACTACCTACAAAATCACGGCAACCCCAAGGCCGTGGAGTTCTACCTCTGCGGCCCGCCGATGATGATCAAGGCGTGCACCAAGATGCTCGCCGACCTCGGCGTGCCGGCGAACCACATCGCGTTCGACGAGTTCTGATCGCAAACGCCCCATCACGCCGCCAACAGTGGTGCGGCGGGTCGGGACACGTCGATCGCGCGCGACACCTCATACTTGCCGATCGGCACGATCTGCGTCGCGTAATCGTGCTCCAGATACCGATCGCGCAACTCGCGCGCCTTGGCCGCCATCTCCGGGTCGTTCTGCTTGATGCGCTGGGGCTTGGCCGGTTTCTCAGTTTCAGTTGCGGGCGGCTTCCCGAAGAAGAATCCGCCCGTCGGACGCACCGGCTTTTTCTCGCGGGGCTTTCGAACGATCGGCGCGGTCAGCTCCATCGCGGGTGTCGGTTCCTGCGGCAATAGCCTCGGCAGTTCATCGCTCCACTTCATCCCCGGCGGGATCGGCAGCGCGATGCGCGCCGCATCCATCATTCCCCCGCGCGTCTCGCTCGGAAACCACCACGACGTGGTCGTGTCCCCTTCGCGAATCCGCTTTTGCCAGAAGATGTGCACGCGGTTTTTCTTCTCGCTGCCCGCGCGAAATGCCAGCGGCACAAAGCCCATCGATTCCCAGAACCGATTCGCCTCGATGTCCTGCGCGCACCAGCAGCAGTACAACTTGCAGCCATACGCCGACCGCTCAAACTGCGCCTTCAGCAAGTTCGCCGCCACCAGCGACCGGCGAAACGCCGACGCCACGCACATCTGAAAGATCACGCCCAGCTCGTCGCGATGCCTATAGCGATCGTTGCCGATCAAGTACCCCGCCAGTTCGCCCGTGGATGTCTCGGCGATCAGCACGTGATTCAGCTTCACCTTCCCTTCCAGCGTCGGGCGGTTCATGAATCCAAGCTGCTTGCTTTGCTGCTTCTGCAGCGCATCGATGCCGCCGATATCGGCATCCGTCCCCGGCCAGATGCGAATCTCCACGCGCGATGCCGGAAGCGGAGCAGGCGACGATTTGAACGGGGTGATCTGGTTCATGACAGCGTTCCAGATTCAGAAGAAGGCGAGGAAAGTTTCCTCTCCGCGCCTTCGTGTATGAAAAGTCGACTCCGCCCCGGTGCTCTATCCCTTCACACCGGGGCGGTGCGACAGTGGTGTATTAAGCTGCTTTCCTGATCTTCATCGACACCGGCAGCACGGGCGCCGCGCCGAGGTTCACGCTCACCGGGTTCGCCGCCGGGCCGGTTGCCTTGCGGCCGTTGAACCAGAACGCCGTGACCCACGCCGTCGTCGCTTCCTGCACGGCGTCCAGCGTGATGGTCGTCTTCGATTTGCCGGTCGTCTGCGCAAAGCTCCAGTCGGTCGTCGTGGCCGGCAGTTCGCCGTACGCCACCATGATGTTCGCCCCCTCTACGCCCTTGGGCTTGCCCTTGTTGTTCTGGCTCTGCTGGATCGAAATCGTCACCTGGCGCCCGTTGACCGATTCGACTTTGACGTACGCCTGCCCGGGCACCGGCGACGGCGTGGGCTTCTTTCCGCGCTCGGTGATGCCCAGTTGCAACCGTTTCTCGTTCGTCATCTGCGGCCAACCTTGGATCTGATCGACCAACATCCGCGTCATGGTGATCAGGGCACGCTTCGCGACGTTCTTCGCCGCAATATTGGGTCGCGTGCGCGTCAGCGGATTTTGGGCCGTGTTATACGCGTTGACGAACGTTGTGCGCGTTGCCTGATACTGCGTCGCCTGCACCGCGACCAACCCGTACGATTCGGGGGCCGCCAGAATGTTGGCGCGGAAGTCGTTGGTCCAGGTCACGAGCTTGGCCTCTTCGCGAGGCAGGTAGTCACGAGGCATAGCGGTCATCCTTTCAAGACGCGCGCACGATATGCCGCCATCTTGTCAGCGGATGACCAACGCTCATGACCCCTCCGGCACAGCCGTCACAACCGTTTCATCCATACTACTTGGTTCGGCGATAAAAATGGATGACTTTATAGCACATGTCGATTTTCGTAGTTTCTTTGCAATATCATATATAACCGCCGCCAAGCCGCGACAACGCGGATGTGGCGCGAAATCAAGGCTTGAGGGAGGTGTTTGGGGTGATGGGACAGCTCTACCGATCGCAAGGAGAGCTTTACCGAGCGTGGGATGAACTCTTCTAAACGCAGGGAGAACTCTCGCGCGCAATGGAAGATGCCTTCCCGGTCATGGACGACTTCGCATCAGTGCAGAGTGATCCCGCGCAACAATCAACCGCCAGACGCCAAGGCGTGTACCGACGATCGAAAGGGGGTGTTCACCCCACCTTATGTGCAGGCCGACGTACGCAACAACTCCTGAAGGATCCTTCAAGCCTCTCAGTCTGAACTCGACAGCGAACGTTCCGTGATATCTCAATGATATTCGATCGTCTTCTGGCCACTCGACGGGTCGATCTTGTGAATCGTTTCCAGTATTTCACCACGCGGACCAATCCGATCACATATCGTTTCACGGATCATTCCATCGCCGAAGACGTCTCGGCATTCCCAACGGCCTCGGACTGCGCCCCCCGGCTCGTAAAGCGTTCCACTGTCCTGCTTCGTGTCAGTACTTGTGAAGCTATCGACTGGCTTACCGTTCTTTGTCAGCTCAAAATGCGGTCCGCGCACCTCCAAATCCGCCTTGTCGTTGCCGCTCGACGCCTCGGCGATTCGACGCTCTTTTGAACGTGTCTCCAATTCTGAGCTCAACATCGATGTCAGGTGGCGCAAGTTGTCTGCGCATTCGACCATCGTCGAAACGGTGGAAATCATCCCGATGAGGCCAATTCCGATAGGCGCGGACAGCGAAGTAGTCGATGCCGTCAGCACGAAGGCACTGCAACTTAGAACCGTTCTCGTAATGACCGAGTTTCGGCTCTTGGCGTCTTGCAAGGTATAAACGCCGAGGTCGAGGGAAAGACCAACGAAGCCAGTGGTGATCGATTTTGCAGCTCTGGCGATGTCCAGGGGGTCGATACGGGCGATCTCCCAGTGCGTCCCTACTCGACCCAAGAAGACCTGCACTTCGTCGGGGACAAGCTTTATCGAGTTCGCAGTCAGGGCACCGTAGTATTCGGCGAACTCCGAGTTGCTTGCTTCTCGCAAGTGGTCGGCAAGTTTAGCCTCAGAATCGGAGAGCTTAACGCGCATCTCAGGCGGCAGATCGTCAACTGACGTGTTCCCTCGAACAGGCGTAATCGTAACGATCGGAGCATATCTATCGTAAAAAGTAATGTTCGCGTGGGCTTCTAACGAAGCTCGGTAGAACACATTTAACGCATGAAGCGAGTAGGACGCATCCCGAGATTCGAGCGGCAATGAGGTATACTCCGCCGATCTCAACTCAGAAATGAGCCGTTTCGTCGGATCCTTCTTCACAAATCCCGGGGCTCCGCGCGGACTTTGATTTGGCATATGGCTGTCCCTTTCAATTAGGCTGGACGCAATCGCACCACGAGGTCATTAAAATCGTGATCTCCACCGTCCTCGGCGGCAAATAGGATATCGTTCGCCCCGTCAGTACGTTTCATCACCGAGTGATGGTCGCGTCCAAAGTTTTTCCTCTCGACGAGGATGATAAGTCCTCCAAATATGCGGCCCAGCGTAACCCAGCGATCGAATCCTCTCGGCAACGGTTGCTTGTTTTCACGCCCCGGCCGTTGTGTCCAAGACTCAATGCGAATCCACATATCCTCACGCGCGTTGAACTTCACGCTCGTTCTTCGCAGAGGTGATTTGGAATCGATGCTCGTGACAACGCCGAATCGGTCTTTCGGATGTACGGGAATCGGGACGTTCGGTGCGGGAATCGCCCCAACTACAATGAAATTCCACCACACGGCACCATGGGATACCCATTCAAGAACGTAATCACCGTCATACAGTTGGAAGTCCCAGTGGTGCCACACATCACCGCCCACAGGCTCATCCGTCACTGAGTCGCCAAGATGTCGACGACGTTCTTGCAAGCCGCCCTCGCTTGCCGGACGGCCTTTGGTTATGTCATTTTTAATCCAGTTCATGGCTGTCTCCAGAACAAAGCTCGGACCTTAGCAATACACTGTGAGATACCCCACTTGGCTTATCACCGCCGCCATCCTTAATTCTGTAGTCTGCAGGGTGAGGTTCACCCCATCGGTTTTCTGCTCGTCGTTATAACGAATGCCGATTTCGTAACCTAGGAACCCAATGAGCATGCCAACGCGAAAGAAGTCAAGGCTGTTCTTCCACTTGTGCGGTGCGAAACATGCACTCCATGTCGGGCAACTGATCCGTCCAGCCATCGACGATGCGAACGTAATTCTCGATGTCGAGCGATTCAAGGCCAGGAATGCCGGAGGCGATCGTGAGATTGATTTCGACAAGGTCTGAGATGTGCAACGCAGCGTCATCGAGCGCCAACCATTGCCAGACATTTGATGGACGTGAATGACGCCTTGCCGACCCCAAAGCTTGCCTCCCACTATACTCGACTCAAATACTAATGTGGTCGCCTGCCAGCCGCAAGATAAACATTTTTAGAACTGCACAATTACGATTAACGGGGCGTTGCCGTTTCATCACACCGGTTCATGCGGTACGCATCGGTGTACGGGATGTGCTGGCGAGCAAATGTGCAACGATGATGACGAGGATGATCATGCCGCCCGTACGGAGCAGGGTTATACTCGGCGGACACGCGAAGGAGGCACCATGGTGGACGGGTTGACCGAAGGCGAGCGGGACCTGAAGACGGCCGCGCCGCTGCCGAAGAAGAGGGACTACCGCATCGGCATCCTCGGCAGCGG
>JBBCIV010000132.1:0-24010 GCA_037189665.1 Phycisphaerae bacterium
GTTGTTGAACCCGTAGCTGCCCGCCGCCCATCCGAGCGCGACGAGGATCGGCCCGGTGATCGTCCCGCTGACGCGAGCCGACCGCAGCCGGCCGCGACGCACCCAGGCGAGGAAGATCGCGATGAACGGAACCAGGAACACGTGCTGGTATTCGGCGTCCTCGTTGGCGATGGAATAGATGTGTTCCCACGCGCGGAACGTGACGGCCACGCCGAGCAGGGCAAGGCACCACGCCAGAACGGCGTGGTACGCCGTGAGCTTGTTCTTTGCCGCGACGGAAATCATCTCATTCAATCGGCAAACCGAACCCCATTTGACCGGCCAGCCCGCGCGGCGGGCAAAGCAGGGGCTCCCAAAGTCATTATCGACCTTTCGGGGCAACGAAATAACGCGTCAGAAAACGACCTAAAAAACGACAGTCGCCTTTACACAAGCTGATCGCTGACCAGCTTTCCGCGCCGCAGGACGGCGTTGGGGCAGATCAGCGATCGAATGGCCGCGCCGCCCGGTTCAACCGTGGCGCCGCGAAGCACGACGGCGTCGTGCAGGTAAGCATCCGGCGCGACGCTCGCGCCCTCTTCGACGATGGCAAAATGGCGGCTGAAGTCCTCGCTCAGCGGATTCGCGCGCGCCCGGCGCCGCTCGCGCCGGCGGTAGTGCTGCTGAAGCGAGGTGATGTAGTCGGCAAGCGTAAACAGCGGCAGGCCCGTGGGTTGCCGGCAGTGCACGACGCGCACGTCGTGCGTTTTGGCGATCGTGGGCAGGGCCTGCTCCTTGAGGTCGACGTACCCGATTTGCGAGATCGCGCGGACCGTTTTGCACGCCAGCAGCATCAGGCCGCTGGCGGTGCCGTCGCGATGGCTGATGAGCGTGAAATCGCCGGTCTTGTGATCCAGCGCCGCCGCGATTGCCCAGAGCGGGTCGAGCAGCACCTGATGAGCGTTGCCGACCAATAGCAGGTCGTCGTCGTTGTAGTCGGCGGCAATATCGGCGATGAGGCCGGCGGTGCCGCGGAAGCTCGACTGGTCGCGTTCGACGCGAACCATGTGCGCGAACTTCGGATCGATGTTCTTCGGCTCGTGCGAGGTCTGGTCGACCGTGACGCGGACAAGGAGGTTTTCGAGGTTGGCACGCCGGGCGAGTTCCGCCGACTGCGAAAGCCAGTGATTCAGGATCGTGCCGTTCTCGTCGAGCGGCAGGTCGAGCCGCGATCGGCCGATCGCGATGCTCAGGGGGGATTCGCGCACCTTGCCGCCCAGCAGGATGACCGCCTTGAGGCGCTTCAGGCCCTTGCCAAGCTGGCCGGGCTCGTTCTTCACGAACACGCTCAGGTCGCTGCCGCTCCGCTCGGCTGCGTTGCAAACCGTCGTTGATGAGGCGACGTTTGCCGGCGCAGTTTGCACGGAAGAGGCGGTTTGGATGGTCTTGGATTTACTCTGGGCGGGCGCGGCCGCCGGGCGTTTCATCGCACGCCGGCTGCGATGGCGATGGCCGATCGTCTGCGACGTGGATCGCGACAAATACCGGCTGTTCGCGACAGCGCTCATCATCAGTGTCGCGGCGAAAGGCAGACCGTGGACGAAATATCGCTTGAAGAGCCGTTTCGGCTCCTGCGCCACGCGGTGGAACCATTCGAGGCCCAGCCGCTGTATCCAGACCGGGGCACGCTTCACGTCGCCGGTCAGGAAGCTGAAGCTGATGCCCACGCCCAGCCACCAACTGCCGGGCAGGGTCTGACGGATACGATTAATAAGGTATTCCTGCTTTGGCGAGCCGAGCGCCACCCAGATGATGTCGGGCTTGGCGGTGTTCAGGGCATCGATGAGCTTGCTCATCTCGTCGGCCCGATTTTCAAACCCGTAGGGCGGAACGTACGTGCCTGCGACCTTGAGGTCGGGCGCCCGTGCCCGAAGCACCTCGGCAGCCCCTTCCGCAGCGCCGGGATCGCCGCCGAGCAGGAAGATGGACTTCCCATGCCTGGCGGCCGCGAGCGACAGGGAGGTAATCAGGTCCGAACCGGCGACCCGCTGTGGCAGGGGCGTGCCCTGGAGGCGCGATGCCCATACCAGCGGCATGCCGTCGGGCACGACGAGGTCGGATTCGGAAACGAGAGTCGCGAACTGCAGATCCTTGGTGCACCGGCGGACAATATCGAGATTCGGGGTTACCACCGTGCCGCCGATGCCCTCGTCGAGGCATCGAAGGATGTGTTCGATGGTCTGTTGTTCGGTGATGGCGTGGACTTCGACGCCCTTGAGCCGGACGACGGGCAGGTGGCCGAGTTCGTCGACGCTTCCCGAGCGGTCGTCGCTGGGACGATCGCCCTCCGGCCTGCCATTTCGGGGCGGCTCAGTGGGGGGGACCGGCTGGTCGGCGAAGTCTGGGGTCGTGATGACCGCAGCATCCTGTCCGACGCCGATCGACGCTTCTCGATAGCGCACCAACATAAGCGCTGACTTTCTCCCGTTCCATACAATCGCCGGGTATCCCGAAGGCCACCCATTGCGATTCTCGATCATCCCAACTGACCACTGCCGCATCAGCCTCCACCGAGCCGGCCGGCTGCGTCCGTACAGCCTCTAAGCTCTATCATGGCGTATCCTGTACCGCCTAAGCAACCCCAATTCACAATTGGGAAATCCCGCAACGTAGCAAATGGGTCTGCCTGCATTACTTATCGACCAATCAGGCAACCGCCTGAGCAATGCTTTAATCGCGTCCGATAACCTTTTTTCGGGTTTCCAGGCGTTTGGGGGCAATTCGTGTTTTTGGAAGATGTATGCGGCAATTCGCCGCATGAATTAAGGGGCACTTCGGACTGGCCGATTCATCCCAAGAGGCCGTTTTATGGGGTTCTTCTTCTTTTTCCCTTGGCGTAGTCGGCTCATGCGAGCCTTGCTGCCTTACCTGATGGTGGTGGCGGGGCTGGTGGTCGTCTACGAATCGGTCCCGGCTGTCTTCTCTCGGTCTGAGACAGAACCGACTCCCACGGCGGCCAGCCTGTTCGATCCGGATGTGCCGTCGCCTAAATGGATACAGTTGAGCGGGGCGGGATATTTTGTTGCATGTGTCGCCGGGGAGCATCAGCCGGTTGTCGGACGAAACGCCGCGCCCGCTCGAAGGTATTACGTGCCAATCTTGTCGCCCGTCGAAGCCAACGCGTGGACCGCCGCCGGCAACCGCTCACCAGAGGGGACCAGAACGCTTCTTTTGGCCTGCCTGACGCGAGAGGAGTTCCAAGCCGCATTTCCCCATTTTAACGCCCGTAATGCCCGACCCGAGACGTATCGGCTGGCGGAGATGACCGGCACCGTGGCGACATACGTGCCGCGCAAACTCAAGGTATTTCTCGAAAACCAGTACGGCGTCGACCACGCTGGCATCCGCATCTTCCAACTGAACGCCAAACCCCGTTCGGCGAGCGAGGCGTTCACTTCGTTGGTCATCGGCGCGGCATTGCTGCTCTGCGGCGGCGCGTGGATCGCGATTCGGATGAGAGAGGGCGTCCCGGAAGTTGAAGACAACTACGTCCCGCCCGTTCCCGAGATGCCCGAGGGTGGCTGGCACGCGAAGTCTCAGGACGATCGAAGGGCGGCATGATTTCGATGAACTGTTCTCGCTGTAGACGTTCGTTTCGCACGGGTGAACTTGACGACGTGTGGATCGTTTGGCGCGTGCTTGCGTTTCCGATTCTCGTCCTGAAAGTGCCGCTTCGCCGCGAGGCCAACGCCGCGTATTGCCGTGGCTGTAGGCGGATCGTCAATCTCTGTTTTGGCGTGGTGGCGTTCTTCTGCGTCACCGTCTTTGGCGGTGGGCTGGTGACGCGACTGATTCTTCTGATGGCCGGCGACCGTTGATTACGACCGCTTCCACGCGCTTGCGCGTTCGGCTTCGAACTCGGCGGTGGCGCGCTTCTTGCCCTTGATCAGGCAGGCCCACTGGTAGCGGTTCACAAACTTGCGGAACTCCGGGTCTTCGTATCGCTTCGCGCCGGTGAAGGCCGACTTCAGCCAGCCCCACATCATCGCCCAGCTTCCCACGATCACCGGCGGGTGGAACATGCGGAACACGCAGCTTGCCAGCATGTAGACGAAGCCCGTCCCCATGAAATACTGCCCCGTCCCGTGCCGCACGCGGCCGGTCCACCAGGACTTGTGGCTCGTGCCCATCGGGCGAAGGTGAATGAACCGCGTTTCCGGCTCGTCGAGGCTGGCCGCCTGCCAGCCGAGCATACGGCAGCGGTGGCAGTCGATGCCGTCCCACATCACCATGCGAACGAACCCGCCGATCTGCTTGAACGCCGGCACGCGGTAAAACTTGATCATGCCGACCGAGTTCTCGTCGCCGCACTTCTCGCTGACGAGCGTGCCGTTCAGGTCCATGTACGGCTTGCCGGAGAACGTCGCGAGGCGCGGGTTGGCCTCCATGTGTTCCAGCATTTTCTCGAAATAGCGCGGCGGGATGTCGAGGTCGAGGTCGATCTTGGTGACGTAGTCGAAGTCGTCAGGGTTGATCGTGTCGTAGCCCGCGTAAAACGCGTCCACCACGCCGCCGCCGACCTTGCGCTCGCCCCGATCCGCCCGGCGGACCAGTTTGATCCACGGATGCTTCGCCGCGTACTCCTCCACGATCGCCGGCGTCTCGTCCTTCGATCCGTCATCCACGATCACCCACAACGTGGGCGTGACCGTTTGCTTCACGATCGAATCCAGCGTCCGCCGTGCGTACTTGGCCTCATCACGGCAAGGCGTGATCAGGCAATACCGACGCGACGACGTCACCGGCGAGGGGCGTACTTCATCCGCAACCATGGTCATCATGCTGCACGGATTATCGGCAATTTCCAGTCTCGGCTGAGGAAATCTACCCTCACCTGCCACGCCAACCCCGCCGCCTCGACCGATCTTCGGCTTATCCCGCCGTCCAAACCAACGTAGCGCGCTACCATCCCCGCGCACACTCCATCCCCCAACCAAATCCCCGCACCGGCCAATACTTGGCCAATCCCCACGCCGCCGCGAATTTGCGCACGCGCTGCAATTTGTAACATCTCTCAAATCACCACCATCCCGGCCGGAAATCCCAAGACCCCAACCGCCGACTGCTCTAATTGCCAATGAACCTGTCGCCATGCGCAACGCCGAACAACAGGGCCGCGACGTGCTGGCTACAATCAACACCCTGCTCCAAGTCGAATGGGCCGGCAAAAACATCTCCCTCTTGACCGACACCTCCTGATCATGCAACGGGACGGTGAACAGCTACCCAGGTCGTCTGGCTTGACCGAGGAGTGCTCTCCGGATGCATCCAATCTGAACACCAGCAGCGCAATCAGGACAAGGAGCGATTCCTCTCAGATTCCTCTCAGATTCACCTCGAGGCCATTCTGCGGGCTCAGCAATATTCCATTGAGTCAGTAGCCACTGTCTCGTTCGGGCATCCCAGTTAAACTGAACGGCCCGGAAGGATGGCATGGGCTTGACTTGATTCTCATCGCCCTTTGCAATGTCAGTCGGAAGGAACTGCAAATGTTCAACGAGACCCAAGACGCCTCTCTGGCCGCCGTAGCACCTCATCCCACAAACGTTCAGCCGGTCCCTGCACCAGGTAGTTCATTGGACTCTGATGCAGCCGCGAGAGGTTCCTGGTGGCCGACGTGGCTGAGCACTCCAGCACATCACTCCGCAGTTGCGGCGTGGGTACAGACTCTGGGAGTGATTGTTAGTCTCGCCTTCATCGCGTGGCAGGTCGCACTCCTAGAACGACAGATTACATTATCGCAAGAGGCACAGTTAGAGAACATCAGCCGCAGCAAGCGTGAAGCCACAATGTCGTTCGTAATTGGCATGTCCCGGGGTTACCGAGCGGTAGACTATGAAATCTGCGGAGTGGAGAACGGAATCCCGATGCGCCTAACCTCTCAACGCGTGGCAGAAGTCTTGGAAAATCCATCACTTCGAGTCAAAGCACAGGATTTCTTGGGGGAGTTTGAATGGATGGCAACCGGAGTACAAACAGATACACTCGATTTCGAAGTAGTGAACAGAATGAGGGGTTCGTATCTTTTAGACGTTTATAGAAGATGGACACCCTTCATGAACGCAGTGATTCGGCTTACCCCCCCCGGTAGTCGACGGCTCACGCTTCTAGACCAACTCGAGGGCCTTTCGCGCCGTCTCGCCGCAACCCGGAATATCGAATTCGAACCCCTCGTACGGGAGTAAACCGACGCAAGACCTGTGCTCCTAATCTTCATGCCGGAAAGGCAACTGCGCGGATGGAGAAGGACTGCGTTTTCGAGCAACCGGTTTCGACGAATCTTTTGCCCTTCCCTGCCGCACTCGATCAATTGTCGATACATCGCCGCCAGCGCCGCGGGTGTAGTAGGCGAGGCGCTTGCTTGGAGGCTCATCGGAGTCGAACGTCATTACGGGCACATTAAAGGGGACGTCGATAATTTTGGAGGGCAAACCGTTGCCGGTGTTTGAGAAGATACACAACCGACACCGTTCCCGTAGCCTACACTCGCTAGCCCGTTAGCATCAGCAGCATTTCTTGAGGCCCTCGTGCTTTTTTTGTTCAATCCGCGGCGGCATCGACGTCCGCGTACGCCATCGCGTCGTGGGGCTGGCCGAAGGTGTGGTACTCGATTGCCTTGCCGTTGCGGAACGTGAAGACGTCCGCCGCTCGGCCTTCGATCCAGTCGGCGGCGTTGTGGAGCCTGACGCGAACCTGAAAGATCACGACCACCCGATCGCCGGCCGCGATGAACCGTTGCGGTTCGCAGCTCCCCTCGGCCCAGGTTCCGCGGCCCTGTGCGACGTGCGCCGTTACTGCTTCAATCCCCCGATACGTCCCCGCCAGCGGAAAATCCGCCGGCTCGATGCGCACGATCTGCGGATCAAAACACGCCACAAAGCCGGCCACGTCATGCCGATTCAACGCGGCATACGCGTCGGCAAGGGCTTTGATTTCCAATTTCATGTGCGATGAGGATTCATCCATCACGTCCTCCTGCGGGCGGCCGGTGTATCCATTTGAGTGTAACACGAACGCGCTTCGCAGTGTTCGTATCATCGTTGCAATGGCGGCGTGCAAGGTCGGCCATGTCTTGCCCGATATTTCGGAAACCGCAAAATCGATTTCGGAACCGTGCGGCGGATTTGCGTTGAACAGGTGAATGCGACTCTTTAGAGTTTCAGGCGTCATTGGGAGGATGATTTTCCATGATGAATTGGATCAGGCAGCGTTTCGCTATTCCCTGCCTTTGCATTGCGGCGGCCGTGGGAACGGTGGGGTATGGGGTGTGTGACGTGGCGCGGGCGGAATCGCCGGCGCCCACGACCGCGCCGGCTCCGGGCAAGCTGACGGCAACGCTGGACAATGGACTGGTCGTGGAACTGCTGTCGATCTACAGCACCGATGAAAAAATCTGGTGGGATCCGTTCGGCACGCCGCTGGCGGCAGGCTTCTACAACCCGGCGATACAGGGGAACCGTACCCAATCGCTCGAGTATTACATCACGCTTTGCGGCGGGCCTGAGAAGAACTGGAACGCGACGAACATCAAGTGGAGCGCGAGCAGCGGCGTGATCGGATTCGCGGGCGCGAGGTATGACAAAGAGGCATCGCCCAAAGGCGTACAGGGTATTCGGTTGATCAACATGCAGCCGAACGCGCCGGACAAAACGAGTATCAAGCTGTCATTTTCGACGGAAGAGGAGCGAAGTTACGCACCGTTGATCCCCGCCGAAGCCCACATTGCCACCGCCGACATTCCGAAGTTGGGCGCGGTGGAGTTATCCAACCCGCAGGAGGTGGATGGACGCGGTGCGATCGAAGCCGTGATCCCGAAGCCGTCGGAAGGCATGCAGGTCATCGTCACGGCGCGACCGGTAAGGAAACCAAACACCCCGGTCACGCCGATTCTCGCGGTAAAGCGCAGCGACGCGCTGGGCGGGACGGATAACGAGATCCGGAAGATCGTCTTTAACGCGAAGCTTTCGGACATCCGGTCGTTTGAAGTGCGCGTTCGGTCCTACGACAAGTGGGTGGAATTCCGCGACGTATCGCTGAAATCCGCCGTGTCGTCGGCAGCGACGGTGGCGACGAGCGACGATTCGAAAGCAAACTGACTGACGCCGGGCTGGCGGATTGTTGCGCCGCGATCGGAAGTCAGAGTAGAGCGGCCATTGCCATGCGCAGGTCGGACTAAAGCGGCCGCCTTTTTTTCAAGCACTTTTTAGCTCTGCTTTCCAGGGTTGATTGTTTCTGATCATGACGTTCATGATCGTCAGCAGCTTGCGCAAGGCTCGGTGTCCACCCGACATTGTCGCGACGCCGGACGCCGCACTATCGATTTCGGAACCGTGCGGCGGGATGATTTCCCATGATGAACTGGATCAGGCAGCCACTCACGGTTCCCTGCCTTTTCATCGCGGTCGCCGTCGGAACGGTAGGATATCTCTGCGGAAGCCGGCGTCGCCGTTGCCGATGTTCCGCTGCGCGGGCGAACGAAACAAGGTCGGTTCTCGAGATTCTCAAGAACCGACCCTGTTCGCGTTATCCGTCCGGCGGATGAGCGTGAGATCAGGCCTGGTTCTGGCGGCGGTTGCGGCGCAGGAGCAGGCTGCCGGCGAGGGCGAGCGTGCCGAGGGTTGCGGGTTCGGGGATGACGTCGCCGGCGCGATAGCTTTCCAATGCCGCGAGGCTCAGGGCACCGGCGCTGCCGGTGGTTGCGCCGTCGACGCGGATGTTATCGAGGAAGCCGGGGAACGATTGGTGGACGTCAAAGTTGGGTGAGCCGCGCATGCCTCCCCCGATCAAAAAGCCGGCGGTGGTTCCTGGCGAAGCGATAGCGGCACCGGCGCCGGCGCGGGTTTCAACCAGGGTCACTTCAAAGGGGTTGAGGCCGGCCTCGGTTTCATCGCGATAGCCTTTATAAAACAGGGCGGTCTGCGTCGCGCTGTCATAGCTGACCGCGAAAAAGACCCATGTATCGACATCATCGTACGGGCCGGGAGAGGTGGCGTTCAGATGGTTCTGGCCATGATTGACGCGGAGGCTTCCTGCGCCATGTACGCGGACGCTGAACCCATTGTCATTGAAACTTTGTCCTTGCGGCGCGCTGGTGAAAATCGATCGACCGCCGAGGGCTTCCGGCGGCGCCCAGGTCGGAACTTTCATCCAGCCCGAAACCGTCCAGGAGGTCAATCCGACTAGGCTTGTGGAAGTCGTGTTTCGACCGACGGCGTCGATGGTGTTGCCCGGGCGCACGCCCATGTAGGCGCGATCGGTGCCGAACAGCGGATGGTTGGCGATGTCGCCGCCCACGCCGGTTCCGGCGGCGGTATGCAGGTCGATGGGCGTGTGCGTATTCGGCGTGCCCGAATCAGTCAGGAAATCGATGGTGGCGGTGTCGCTTCCGGTGCTGACAGAGGAAGTTCCGGTTTCGTTGAAGCCGTATTCGAGGATAGGACCGGCGTGCAGAGTGGCGGCGCAAAGAACGGTGGATGCCAGTCCGATGGACTGGAGGGTCGAAAAACGCATTTAAATCTCTCCTTCGATGAAAAGCCAGTGGGTTCGCCCACTTGGAAAGTAGTTACGTATACTGAGAATCAATCTCAATTCAAATTAAACTGTTTGTTTAGATATGAATTTTCATTGTTTACGGCGTGATAAGTGGGATTCGGCTGCTTATTTCAGCGAAGTTATCGACCTTCAAAGCAAATCTGCCAACGCTGCGGGCAGGTGGGGGAATTGAAAATGGAATCCCTCGTTCAGCAGGCGTGTCGGGACGCATCGGCGGCCGTAGAGGGCGAGTTCGGGGTCGGTGCGGAGGAAGACGGCGCCGATCCGCACCGCCCACTCGGGCACGCGCGGCGACCACGGCCGGCGAAGTTGGTTACGCAGAAGACGCATGAAATCGTGATTCGTCTCCGGTTTCGGCACGGTGACGACGTACATGCCGTGCATATCATCGCGATCGATGGCACGGAGGATGATTTCATTCAGATCGAATTCGTGAATCCAGCTCATGTACTGCTTGCCCGTGCCGGTCGGCCCGCCGAGGCCGAGGCGCGCGAGCGGTACGAGCTTTCGCATCGCGCCGCCGCCCAGGCCGACGACGAAGCTGATCCGGAGGATCACGCGACGCGTTTCGGGTAACGCGGCCTCGCTGAATGCCCTTTCCCACGCGGTGCCGATGTCGGGCGCGAAGCCGGTGCCGATCGGGGAAGATTCGTCGAGCAACTCGTCTCCAGTGTCGCCAAAGATATGAGCCGTGCTCGCCTGCACCCACACCGGTGGCGGACGGGTCGCGAGGCGGCAGGCTTCGGCAAGGACGCGGACGGAATCGACTCGCGATTCGAGGATGACTTTCTTGTTCCGCTCTGTCTTCACGCAATCCACCGTGCGGCCGACGACGTTGATGATCGCCTTGGCTCCGTCGATCCACTTTGCCCAGCCGCCGTCCAGCGTCCTGGCGTCCCATTTTACGTAGTGAACGTCGCCGTCGTCGCCTGAGGGGCCGCGCGTGAGGACGACGACCGATTCGTCGCGGCCGATCGCCTTCAGATGCCGCACGAACGACCGGCCTAAAAACCCGCTGCCGCCGGCGATGACGATGGGAGCTTGTTCGTTTGCCATGTGCGCTGAACGTATCGGCCCGCGGCGGGCACGTCATGGGGATGAGCGAACTTTCATCGTTTTCACTCGTTTCAATTTTTCAGCAGACCACCGATGCCGCGTCCGCCGAACTGTGGTCACAGGTGAAGCGCCGTGGAACCCATGGAAGCTAAACAGTCCTTTCTCCTCATCATAAGGAGAAAGGACTGCATATAGAGGGGAGATGAAAGCGTTCCTACGCCATCCGGCGGCGCCGTGCTAGCGTGCCCAACCCCGCCACGCCAGCCAGGGCAACGGTCGAGGGTTCGGGGACGGCGGTGCCGATCACGTCGATCTCACGATAGCCGACGTAACCGGCGATCTGATCCGGAAATTCAAACTTGAGCGCTGTCACACCAGTGAGGTTGTCGATTGAAAGGTGAACGTGCTGAGAACCGGGGTGGTACACCGCATGTACTTCCACAAACTTCGTGAAGTCATCCACACTGGGGTCGGCCACCGTTGCGTAGGACACAATGTAATCCTGGCGATTCCGGCCGCTCCCACGATTCATTGAGGTATAGGTGTCGATCGCCGTGATATCGTATCCGCCGGGCACTGAGTCCAAGATGTAATACAGCGTTGTGTAGTTGCTGGAGGACGCGACGGAACTGGTCGCAAAGATCGCGAGAGGATTGCTGTAGCCGCCAAAGTTCCCATCCGTTAGTGGCGCCGGGTTGGGATTGGTGCTCTCCGCACCGGGATTAGGGCCAAGGTAGCTCAATGTGACATCAGGGGTGAGCCCTTGCAGCAGATCACTGTTTGATACAGGGAAACCCGGAAAGCTTGTATCACTGCCGTTGTCGGACGCCTCGCCATCCGAGCCAGTGATCCCATTACTGAAGACGATGGCAGCATGCGACTGTCCTGCCATCAGGCCGATCCCCATCACTGCTGCCAAAATTGAACTACGCGCACCACAGACTCCGAAATTAAAAGACATTTTCTCCTCCTCAAAAATGGTGACTGACTATTGATGTTGTTGATTGCCAGCTGATGAGCGGCTACGTCCGTGCCAGACAGGATGCGCCAACGATAAAGTTCTTCTTCCGGCGAATGCGCACAATTACATTCCCGATGATGTCGTAATCATCGTTTTCGCCCTATCCAATTAATTGCGAAAACTGTCGGGCGTCGGTAAATCCTGCCCTTGATCCACCGCCGCTCTTCAGGTTGAACAATACTGCATTTTTATCGCTATTTGTTGGATTCCCTTGTGTTTTTTGTTGTACGATATTGCGCATGCGTCTTGGTGCCGCCATCGAAACCGTGAACTTTCGTTTATGGGAGGCGCAGGAAAAAGACTTGCCGGCGTTGGTATTTCGCGATGCCAATCATGGTTGCATGCCGCCGCACGATCATCTGTTTCATGAGATCATACTGATAGAGAAGGGAACCGGCGTTCACGTGACTGCCGCCGGCAAGCAGGTGCTGCGGCCAGGGGATTTGTTCATCATCCGTCCCCAGGTCTGGCATGGATTTGAACAACCCAATCGGCTGAGTTTGACGAATCTGCTGATCGTGCCGAAATTGATGCGGCAATTCAAGGACAACTTCGACTCGACAGGCCACACGTTTGAGCTGTTTCATCGCCGACATCAGCAACCCTGGCTTCACCCGCCGATCGCCTTGCACGCGACGCCGGCGCAGGCTCATTCGCTGTTCCAGCTCATTTGTCAGATTGAACAGGAACGCGCGTCCCAGACGCACGGATGGCGGATCTCAACGGCCCTGATGACGATGCAGGTGCTGGTGCTGATTTCCCGGATCGCGCACGGTCTGTTGCAGTCCGAGCCGGCGGAACCGCTTCTCCCCGCGATCCGTGAGGCGGTCGCCTACCTCGAAACCCATTTCGACCGCTCGATTTCGCTGGACGAGTTGGCCGACCATTGCGCGGTTGCCCCATCTCATCTGTCCAGGCAGTTCAACCGGCAAGTGGGGATGGGCATCAACACCTTCATCCATCGCTTGCGCGCCGAGGAGGCGCGCAGGCTCTTGCGGACCACTCGTCGATCCGTTGCCACGATCGCGTTGGAATTGGGCTACAAGGATGTGGCGTATTTCTCCCGATGTTTCCACCGACAAACCGGCTCGTCGCCGCGTGCCTATCGAGATGCGGCCTTGTAGGGGCCGCCGGCGTTCCTGTGGGCCAAGCTTCTATCTCAGTCGGTAGACCTGCATCTTTTCCGCGCGGCCCGGCGGGGGAGGGGTGGTGGTCTTGAGCGGTTGTTTCCCCGCGAGGAAAGGATAGTTTGTGCCAGCGGTCACCAGGAGGTATTCGATCTCATGTTCGTCAAGTTGCGCCTTGATCTCGCTGGGGGGCGCTTTGGGGCGGATCATGCCGAAATATCGTAGATCATCGTAAAACGCGATGTAGAGGCCGAGGTCCCATCCCTCGCTGGAAGCCACACGCGCGCCGGCAGGGATGATCGGCTTTATCCATTCGGCTGCATCGCGCGTGGCTTTTCCGACTTCTTTTGGTGTGATCAGTTCGATCCAGGCGTGATAGGCAAACGTCGCCGATGCGAGGAAGGTCAGAAGCAATCCGCCGACCCATCTGCGCGGCCGGATCAATCGGCCCAGCGCCGCAGGAACGGACGCACTCAAGATCACCAGCAATATTGGAATGCCCCAGAAAAACCTCGCTTCCAGGTGCAGTAACAAATAGGCGCACGGATACAACAGCAGTGCGACGACGAGGACCGCGTGTGGTTTGCGCTGCGTGGGTTCAAACCTTGAACCGGCGACCAGCATCGCCCCGACGAGAATGAACCACGCGAAGATCGAGTAAGACTCGACCAACTTCACCAGCGCCTGGTAATTCCGCTGGACGTTCTTCCTGAAATGTTCCCAGTTCCGCTCCGAAGCCAGCGGGTTCCATCCCTCGACGTCGAGGTAGGTCGCATCATCCCACGCGCTGATAGCCGAACCGTTCGGCGGTGCCAACAGCCCCCGGTGGTGTGTCGGCAATCGAAAGTCTGGCCCGTTATATGCCCAATTGTACTGGCCGGTCGAACCGTAGGTGAAGTGTCCGTATTTACAGGTGAGCACCGCTGCCCAGGCAGTACAGATACCGAGGAAAACCAGCATCGCGGCGCTCGCGCGGAATATGAGGTTCTTCCGCAGTTGCCATCCTGGCTGATCGTACAAATCCAAAGCGGTGACGAGCACATAATGGGCCGCGACAAACCAGAGCGCGTAGGCTTTCGCGAGATACGCCACCCCCATCCATATGCCCGTGACGATTCCGCTGCGAATGCGCCTGCCTTTGCGTGGGTTAGTCGAGTAGGCGAGATAAACGAGAATCGTGACCGCCGCCGCCAGATCCGAGGTGATCACTTGCAGGGCGTAGCAGAGCATCATGGGCACGAGTGCCAACACGACCACCGCGCGCGGGATGCGCGGCACGCGAAGATTCCCCATAAGCCACCACGCCGCCACGATCCCCAACGCGCCCAGGCCCAGCGACATCAGCTTGAATGCGAGTACAGGCTCAACGCCGCACGCGAGCAGGGGAAGCATCAGCCATGAAACCAGTGGGCTCCAATAGGCGTTGATCGCATCATGGAAATTGCCCCGAAGCAATGCGCGGGCGATCGTCATATACCCCACGCCGTCGGGGTTGATCTGCCAGCGATAGGTTGGCAGCATCCATGCGGCCGCGCCGAGATAGGCGAGAATCGCAACAATCAGCCCGAGGTGTCGTCGCAGCCGCAACCAGTCCATGCGCCGGCAGGTTCGCGCCCAGTCACCCGGAATGCTGCCGACGACGTTGACGATCGCCCTGGCCCGGCCGATCCGCTTCGTCCGGCCCCCGTCGAGCGTTTTCGCATCCCACTTCACGCAATGAACATTTTCGTCGTCCCCCGAGGGCTCCCGCGTGAGGACGACGACCGATTCGCCGCGTCGGATCGCCTTCAGATGCCGCACGGAGGACCGGCCCAGAAACCCGCTGCCGTCAGCGATGGTGGGAGCTTGTTCGTATGTCATGCGTACCGAACGTATCGGCCCGCGGCGTGCGCGTCATGCGGATGAGCGAACTTTCATCGCTTTGACTCGATTTTTCAGCAATTCACCGATGCGGCGTCCGCCAAACACCCACGCGGGCAAACGCGGTTGATCCCATGCGACCGCCCGTCGCGAGGCTCATACCGTTCGGGCAGACGATGACATTGGCGGCGGGGTCGGGCTCGCGTTGGGTCTGCCAGGCCGCTTTCAAGACATTCTGTTTGAGGAGTTTGAAATGAGCACCCGATCCACCCTTTTGGCGATGGCTTGTAGTATGGCGATCGGCGCTGGCGCGATCGCGCAGCAGGACGCACCCCGGCCCGAAGGCCCGAACCCGGCGGGGCGAGGCACCGTCAATCAGCCTGCGCCGCAGATATCGAAAGAACGCGCGGCCGCGAACGATATAGCGGGCGACCGCGGCATGTCCGACTCGGCCGTGGCGAGCGAGCTGGAGAAGATCCGATCGTCGCCCGAGATGGCGAACGAAAAGCTCTTCGTCCTCGGCAACAGCATGGGCAATGAGTTTGAGATTCGCTTCTCGCAGCTCGCCCAGCGCAAGAGTCAGGACGCGCAGGTGAAGGACCTGGCTCGCAAGATCGAACAGGATCACGTTGATGCCAACCGCCGTCTCGGCGAGGTTGCCCGTTCGATGGACATGGCCCAGCCGACGGAACTGCCGCAATCGAAGATCCAGATGCTGGCGATCTTCGAGCAACTGCCGGCCGACCAGTTCGATAAGGTATACCTGTCGCACCTGAAGGCCTGCCACGCCGCCAGCATCACGATGTTCGGCGACGCCGAGCAGATGGTGCAGAACCCGCAACTGCGCGCGTACGTCAGCGAGACATTGCCCAAGCTGCGCCAGCACGGCGCGCACGTCGTAGAGGTCGCCCAGGCGAAAGGTCTGCGAGGCGATCTCACCGTCGCCAGCACCGCTGGGCCGACGAACGACATGGATCACCGTCATGACACCGCTGCCGGCGCGACGAACAAGCCTGCGCCCAATCCGAAGGGCACGGAAGGCGATCGCACCGGCATCCCGCAACAGCCGATCACCGGCGAACGGCGCGAGTGATCGCGCGCTTGCTTTGCCGCCCGCGCGCGCGAACGCGGGCTCACAGAAGTTCTCCGTTTCTCCTCGCGGGCGGCCGATCCGTATCGGTCGCCCGCGATTTCATTCGCCTTCTGGTTTCGGTAGGAAGACGCGGATTGCTCCCGGCAGCACGCGAAAGGCAGCGGGCGTGCGCGCGATGATCTCCCCATCCGCCGTGATGATGCGGGGGCGAAGCGTTTCGACCTCGAACTCGGCGCCGGTTGCGTTGAAGACGCTCTTCTTCCGTCTTGTGGTTCCGAGGCGAAGTGACGGCGCCAGGGCCAACACCGACCACCAGTGATACACGCCCACGCTATAAAGATGAAGCGTTGCGTCGTCGATGCGAGCGTCCTGGTCGACCGTCATGCCGGTTCCGAAATATTTCCCGTTGCCGACGACGACCTGTACGGTCTTGAGCGCGACGTCGCCGTCGTTCGGGCAGCGGATCAACGCGCTGAATCCCCTTGCTTGCCACAACGCCTTGGTCGCCGCGATGACGTAGGCGAACGCGCCCCAGCGTTTCTTCAACGGCCCGGTGAGCGCGCGCGTGATCGACACGCTCAGGCCCAGGCTGGCGGCGTTGACGAAGGGGATGTCGTTTACCGTCGCCAGGTCGATCGGGCGGGAGTGGTCGCCGACGGCAACCTCGATGGCGGGGACGAGGTCGGTGGGCAGTTCGAGCGTCTTCGCCAAGTCGTTTGCGGTTCCCGCAGGAATGACGCCAAGCGGAAGGCCGGTTTTCAACAGGCCGGGCAGGGTGGCGTTGATCGACCCATCGCCGCCTGCCACGATCACCCGCTCCACCTCGCCCGCGTGCCGTTCAATAGCGGCCGGCGCGTCTTCACGGCGGCGAAGAGGGGGAGCGATGGGCTCGATGTCGTTCGCCTTCAGGAAGGCGATGCATTGTTCCGACAGTGCTGCGCCGCTTCGAGATTTGTGATTGGCCAGAAAAAGGGCGCGGCGTGCCATCGGACGATCATAGGCAGGCGTATAATCGGGCGGAGAGCATGACCTTGAAAGTGAAAGTCTTCAATCGTTCGGGCGAACTGGTGGGTCCGGTTGAGTCGGCCAAAGTCGAGAAGGGCGACGAGGATTGGCGCCGGCAACTGACGCCCGAGCAATATGAGGTCGCCCGCGCCAAGGGCACCGAACGCCCGTTTTGCGGCACGCTTCTGGATAACAAGAAGGAAGGCGTCTACGTCTGCATCTGTTGCGACCTGCCGCTGTTCTCGTCGAGCGGCAAGTTCAACTCCGGAACCGGCTGGCCGAGCTTCTTCCAGCCGGTGGCGGACGAGAACGTGGCGACCGAGGCCGACCACGCCTACGGCATGCGGCGGGTGGAGATCCTGTGCGCCCGGTGCGACTGCCACCTCGGCCACGTCTTCCCCGACGGCCCGCCGCCGACCGGGCAGCGGTATTGCGTCAACAGCGAATCGCTCCGGTTTGTTGATGAAGCCGACCTGAAGTCGCTGGCCGATCCGGCGGCGTAAAACGCGCCGCCGCGTGCAGCGTACTCCGGTGCCAGGACCGATTCCGGCCCTTATCCGCCCGCCTCATGCGATCGCTGGTGCTTTCAAGTTCTCGGCGGTTAACGCGCCGGGCCCGAACACCGTCGTGAACACCTCGGAATTCGATGCCTTGGTCCGTGCGTCCATATAGCAGACGCTGAACGCTCGCCGCGGGATGTCAGTCCGGTTCACGTCTGAGCCGTGCAGCAGCCAGTTGTGCAACAGCGCCACCTCGCCCGCCTCCAACTCCAGGAATTCCACCTTGTCGGGCGAGCAGTATTCGGCCGCCTGCTCCTTGCTGAGGAAGCCGCTGGGGTGCGCCTTGTTGATCAGGCCGAACTTGTGACTTCCCGGCACGATCTGCACGCAACCGTTGGCCTTGGTGGCGGGGTCGAGCGCGGTCCACGTCGTCACGAGCGGGTCGCGGTCGAGGAACGTCCAGCGATCCTGGTGGAACGGCAGGAACGTGCCCTTGTGGGACGGTTTGTTCATGAACATTGCCCGGAACGCGGCGATCGGCGTGCCGACGCCGTACACGCGCTCGCTGATCTCGCGAAAGATCGGCCGCTGCATGAATTCGAGGAAGAGCGGATCAAATTCCAGGTCCTGGATCTTGCGGTAACCTAAGGTTGAACCCTTGTGTCCGCGGGACTGCTGGCCGGCGTCTTCGTAATTGCCGGTTTCGCTGTCGAGTTGCATGAGGACACGGTTGTAATCGAGGTCGGCCTTGCCGAGCATGATGTCGTCGATCCGCTGCCGAAGCGCCTGCAGGTCGCCGTCGGACAATACTTTCCCGAGCCGCAGATAGCCGAGGTCTTCATAGGATTTCCAATCGCTGTCAGAGATGAGGCGGGCCATGAATGTTGCCTTTCCGTTGATGTGCGGAAGGTATCTCGGCTGCCGACCCGTGGGAATGGAAAGCTTGAACGTCAGGATGGATTATTTGAACCTGTCGCCTCGCGGTACTGCGTCGGGCTGACCCCGAAAAATTCGCTGAAGACGCGGCTGAAGTAGTAGGGATCGTCAATCCCGACGGCGGCGGCGACAGCTTTGACGGTCAGGACGCCCTCCTTCAGCAGCGCCGCCGCGCGGTCCATGCGCAGCCGGTTCAACTGCTGCAACGGCGTAACGCCGAACACGCGGCGGAAAGTCCGGTTCAGGTGCTGCGGCGTGAAACCCGACCACCTGGCCAGGTCCGCCAGTGTCGTCACGCGATCGATCCGCCGCCGCAACTCGTCGAGCAACTCGGCGATCAGCGGGTCCATCTCACGCTGCCTGAGCAGCCCGGCTGCGTCATCGTGGCGAAGCAGTTCGAGCGTCACCAGCCGACCCCACGCCGGCATCGTGAGATACGCGTCGCGATCGCCGCGGTCCCACTCCGACAGCGCCATCCTCAGATATCGACCCAGCCGCGAACTCGCCTTCACCCACCGGCGGCGGGCCGGCACGAGGATCTCGAACACGTCTTGCCCACCCGGAAGCGTCGCCGTCACGTGGATCGACCCGAGCGTCACTCGCTTCGTACGGCTGTACGCCCGATGGGGAACGCCCGGTGGCACGACGATCAGATCGCCGGGCGCCAGGTCGTGCTCGACCGAGTCGATGACCCACACCACCCGGCCGCGGGTCACGAAGATGTAGTTGTAGTCGGGCACCGTGCGCATCGACAGGCCGTAGCCGTTCTCGCTCCGTTGACAACTGCAGATCTGCGTGGTCACACGGAGGTGAGAGAGGACGAACGGGAGCAGGGATTCGCGTCGTTCCACGGGCACGCGGCCATTGTAAGCATGACTTCGCCCAAAGAGCATGGCCAATAGAGCGCCCAAAGCCCCATCCCGGCCTCTTTACCGATGTTGCTCTCAGGTGTTCGATCATGTGAATCGGGGGACAGTCCGGGGGGAGAACAAATCGCCGTTCAAAGCCACGGGGATCCTGGACGCAGGAAAGCCGGGCTTGGCGCCAGGCGAGGCTTGGTTCTGGTGAAGTCCGGGAAGCGGGGTAACTTGATGCGCATGGTGAGATTGAGCCTTCTGCTGTTCTGCGTGCTGCTGTCGATCGGCGGATGTGCGGCATGTCCGAAAGGAACGCCGACCACGCAGAGGGCATCGCAGGTCAGCACGTTTCTGTTTTTCGGCCGCGGGCTCAACAGCGGGGGGGAGATAACGACCAGGCAGTTCGACGATTTCGTCAACGCCGAGATCTGCACGCGTTTCCCGGACGGCTTCACGTTGCTCGACGCCCAGGGGTTGTGGAGCGAGCCCACGGTGACGTATCGTGAGGCGTCGAAGGTGCTGCTGATCGTTCACGCGAACACGCCAAGGACGTCGGCGGCGATCGATGAGATTCGCGAGCGGTATAAGAAGCAGTTCGCCCAGACGGCGGTGCTGCGGATGGATCTGGCGACGCTGAAAGTGGAGTTCTGATGAACGTGCTCGTGATCGGCGGATCGGGCTTTCTGAGCGGCCATGTCGTGAAAGCGGCCTTGGCGGGGGGACACGCGGTGACGGTCGTCACCCGCGGCAAGCGGCCGGTGCCTGAAGGGGCGTCGGCGATCGTCGCCGACCGGCAGGATCGCGCGGCGTTCGCCAGGGCGATCGAGGCCGGCGGGCAAACCTGGGACCTGGCGATCGACTGCATCGGTTTCAACGCCGACGACGCGAAGCAGGACGTCGAGGTGATCGCGCCGCGGAGCGGGCACCTGGTGTTCGTTTCGACCGACTTCGTCTTTTCGGCGGTCGGCCGGCCGTTTCCGGTGGACGAGGCGTTTTCGCGGTTTGAGACGGAGTTGCCGTATGGCAAGCAGAAGCGCGATGCGGAACTCGTGATCCTGAGCGCGGCGGGGCAGTTGCCGGTGACGGTCGTGCGGCCGTGCCATATTTATGGGCCCGGATCGCTCCTCGGCTGCCTGCCAAAGCACGGCCGGGACGCGAAGCTGATCGATCGCCTCAAAGCCGGCGAAACGCTCACGCTCGTCGGCGGTGGATACTTTCTCCAGCAACCCCTCTTCGCGCCCGATCTGGCGGCGATGCTGCTGAGCTGCCACGGCAAAGTCAAGGCCGCAGGCGAAATCTTTCAGGCGGCCGGTCCGAACGTGGTCGAGTCGCGGACGTACTACGAGATCATTGCACAACACCTTGGCCTGAAGGCGGCGTTCGACGAGGAACGCGTGAGCGATTTCCTGCGTGAAAATCCCGACGGCAAGGCGTTCTGCGTGCACCGCGTGTACTCGCTGGCCAAGGCGTCCAGCGCCGGCCTTGCGATTCCCGCCACGCCGCTGGTCGAAGGGTTGCGCCAACACGTGCAGTCGATCGTCGCTTCGGCGAAGGCCGGCTGAGCGATCACGCCGGCGGGTTCCACTTCGCGATGACGAACTCCTCGCCCGGCTGCGCGAACGACCCGAACGGTCCGCCACCACGCCGCATCCCGCCGTTGCGACCGCCGGGGCCTCCCGGTCCGCCGCCGAAGCCGCCCATGCGTGACATGCTGTTGCGCGTCGTCGGCTCTTCGGGCGGCCTGGGCGTGGACAGCCGTTTGACGATCGCGAACTCCGATTTCAATGCGCCGGGCACGAGCGTGACGAGATCGGCTTCCTTGCCGACGACGTAGATCGGCTGATTGCCGGCCCAGGTGAGAACGTCGCTTGCGAACTTATCTTCCTTCTGCGTCTGCGTGCCGGGATAAAGCTTGGCCCGCGCTTCGTTTTTCGCTTGTTGCTGGGGCGACGGGGCGTCGCCGTCCATCCCCATTCCGGGCATCCCGCCACCCGGCCCGCCTCCACCCTGGCGATTGAACGCGCCGCGACCTTGTCCGCCGCCCGGCCCACCGCCACCCCCCGGTCCTCGCATCCCGCGGCTGCCTACAAGCGAGGCGTCGGCGAGCTTCCACTTGCGGACGAAATCCAACTGCTGCAAGACCGACTGGTCGCCCACCACCACGCTGCCCGCCGGCGCGACGGCGTCGAGTTCCTGCGTTGCCAACGCCAATACCGATTTGCCATCGAATGATTGACGCAGTTCCTGTTGCAGCGATGAGCCGTACATCAGCACCTGCATCGCGACGACCGCCAGCGGGATCGCCACCTGGGCCAGTCGAGGGGTGGTCACGAGGGCTTGCGACAGTCCCCATACACCCGCGATCACGAACAGCGGCACGATCGGCACGAGGAACCGCATTGCGCCGCCGACGTTGCCGCCCATCCCGCCCGCGCCGACGCCCATCGCCCAGTAGTAGGCCATGTAGACGGCGAGAAACGGCGCGGTCGCCGTGAGCAACATCGCGGCGATCGCGCGGGTGCGGGGGACGAAGAGCATCCACAGCATGCCGATGAATCCCAGTGCGAACATCATTCCCAGCCCGCCGCTCTGAAGCATTTGCAGATAGGGGATGGCGTGGTTGTAGAAGTTCTCGCGGCTGAAGCCGGTCTGCTCGTTGGTGAGGGCGTAGCCCGTCTTCCAGAACGCGCCGAAGAGCAGTTGATTGCGGACCAGGAGCGGCAGGATCGGGATCATCGCGCCGGCGATCGCCCAGCCGAAGTGTTTGTGAATCTTCGGGATACGCCCGACGTGCCACAGCATGAACACGCCCACGCCCATCGCCACCACCGCGTCCGCATACCGCGTCGACGGAATGCACCCGAGCACAAGCCCGGCGAGGAAGATGTCTCGAACGCGCTGCTCGTCCGACCAGCGGATCAACAGGTACACGCCCCACACCACTGAGAACGCCACCGCCATGTGCGAGATCTGCGTTAGCGCGTGAACCGTGAAGGCGGGATTGGCCGCCAACGCGATCACGCCCAGAATGCCCCACGCCGGCGAGGCGAGGCGCTTGAGCGTGAGGTACGCGCCGATCAGCGTCAGCACCGCCAACACCGGGTTGACCAGCACGCTGGCCTTCCAGCCGAACAGCGTTTGCACCAATCCCACGATCAGCGGAAAGCCCGGCGGATAGCGGCTGATGAACGTGTTGTCGCCCAGCAGCAGCCAATGCATGCCGATGTATTGCGCGTCCGACTCGGGCTTGAACCACGTATGTCCGGTTTGCCAGATAAGGCTGCCCTGGGCCCAGTAGCCGTTGGCGTCGGGATGGATGATGGCGGGGGCGTAGTAAAGCGACAGGAACAGTCCGTAGGCGACCAGGACCGCGGCCAGCGTGATGGTCCAGGCGATCGCGGCGACGAGGCCTTCGGCACGGCTGCGAGGGGCTTGCACGTAGGGGAGCGAGCCTTCAAGTTCGGACGGGGAGGCAGCGAGGGTCATAAAGAGGTGTCCTTCGTGTGCTGAACATGGGTGATGGAGCCCGGCAATCGGTTTAGCGGAGCCCGATGGGGGCTGTCGCGTGACTTTCCGGGCCGGCCGGCATTCAATGTGGCATGCTCGATTCATTTCTTGCCCAGTACCCGTCGCCGGAAATCGACCTGCCGCTGGCCAGCGCGTCCGGAACCGCAGAGGCGGTGCTGGCGGGCGGGTGTTTCTGGTGCACCGAGGCGGTGTATGAGGACATCCCCGGCGTGAAGGACGTCGAATCCGGCTATGCCGGCGGCACCGAGGCGACCGCCAACTACGAGGCCGTCTGTACCGGCCGGACGGGGCACGCGGAGGTGGTGCGCATCGCCTACGACCCGTCGGTCGTCAGTTACGGCCAACTGCTCAAGGCGTTCTTCTTCATCGCCCACGACCCGACCACGCTCAATCGCCAGGGCAACGACGTCGGCCCGCAGTATCGGTCGGCGATCTTCTACGCAAGCGAAGATCAGCGTCGGGTGGCAGAGGCGTACATCGCGCAGATCGACAAACTGGGACACTATCGCAGCCCGATCGTCACCACGCTGGAACCGCTCGAAAAGTTCTATTCAGCCGAGATTTACCATCAGGACTTTGCCCGCAAGCACCCGACGCACCCCTATATCGCCGCGGCGGCGATGCCTAAGGTGGCAAAGCTGCACAAGGCAATGAAATAGCCCGTCGGCGGGGCATGAACGCCTTTCCATCCATCCGCAGGACGGAGTTTGGCGTATCATCAGGCGCATGAGATCGACATTCGGACAAATCGGCGTTGTCGCGTTGGTGCTGTCCTCCGTTCACTGCGTTCGTGCGGAGGAGGCCGTCAAGCCTTTCCCCGACCCCGCCACCGATCTGAAGCCCGCCGACGGACAGACTTCGGCGGAGGCGGTGCTGGCGGGCGGATGCTTTTGGTGTACCGAGGCGGTGTTCGAAGGCGTTCCCGGCGTGACCGACGTTGTCTCGGGATATGCCGGCGGGTCGAAGGAAGACGCGACGTACCAGAAGGTGAGCGCCGGCGAGACCGGCCACGCCGAGGCGATCCGCGTGCGTTACGACCCCGCCAAGGTCAGCTTCGGCCAATTGCTGAAGGTCTTCTTCGCGACCGCTCACAACCCGACGCAACTCAATCGGCAAGGGCCGGACGTCGGCAGGCAATATCGCTCTGCGATCTTCTTCGCCGACGACGAGCAGAAACGCATCGCCGAGGCCTATATCAAGCAGCTCACCGATGCCAAGGTATTCCAGCAGCCGATCGTCACGACGCTGGAAAAGCTGGACGCGTTCTACCCCGCGGAAGACTATCATCAGGACTACGCGCAGCAGAATCCCGATAACTCTTACGTCCGCCAGAACGTGCCGCAAAAGGTGAAGAAAAGGGACAAGCTGTTGGAGAAGGATAAGTAGTGCTGCCCCCCGCGACGGCGCCGCCACAGGCCGTCGCCGCGAGCGAAACG
>JBBCIV010000133.1:0-12143 GCA_037189665.1 Phycisphaerae bacterium
CTGCTGGTTTGGAGGCCAGTACCGATCGGCATGGAGGTTTCGGACGGGTTGCCCTGGGCGAGGGTCTCGCTCAGATTCTGGTTTTTCGATTCGCTGAACGCGTCCGACTGGGTGACGCTGGCGTCCACCATCTGGGCGGCGCGGGTGGCGTCGGAGTTCACGCCGGGATTCGGAATGCCGCCCGGCTGTTCGGTCGCCAGCTCGGCGGTGGGAATGATGTTCTGCTCTTCGGGGACGACCAGGTCGGTCACGATTTTCCGGACGTCGGGGATGAGCAGCAGACCGGCGATGATGATCGCGGCGTGGATGTTGATGCTGGTGGAGGCGCCGGTCACCGAGGCGACCATCGGGTTCGTCCAGAATCCGCCATGCGGGCGTTCCTGGGGTTCCTCAACGCCCGCGGGGGCCTTCATCACCGGTTCTTCCAGCTTGGGAACCGGTGGCATCGGGGGGGTAGCATTGCTCATTTGACGATCCTCACGCAATTCGTCGGGGGAGCTTTCAAAACAGTCGCGGCCGCGACACGGAAAGAGCGGTTATAGCGGGACCGCGTAATATCCGTCAATTCTATTATAACAGGTGACACGCCCCTACAACCCGCAGGACATATTTCCGAAGAACTTTCCGTCGCACACCTCCGGTAAACGGGGTGATCAACCCCGGTTCCGCAGCCTGCGCATCGCCCACGGAAACGCTCCCGCCACAATGCCGGCGGCCAGACCGCCCCAGTGGGCGGCGTTGGCGATCGGGCCGACGAAGCCGGTCGAGCAGATGATCAGCCAGCCGATCATCATGCCGACTTCCTGATCGGACACATGGATTCGCTCATATGGTTGAAGCCGATGCTTCATCCAGGCATATCCGAACAACCCCGCGTTCACGCCGCTCATGCCGACAAACGTGCCCCAGTCGCCCTGCACTTCGTACCACGCCGCCTGTGCCGAACACGAAAAAACCGCCAAAGATAACGTCAAAATCCCGAAAAAAAGCGTGCCTTTCACCCCTTCGATCACCTGTCCCAGCCGCCACAGCCACATCATGTTGAACAAGATGTGAAAGACCCCGCCGTGCAGCAGGGCAGGCGTTACCAGCCGCCACACCTGTCCGCCGGCAATGTCGGTGAACATCGCGCCGGGCGACCGCTGGAAGATCGGGTAGCCCTCCTTGTCCAGCCCCACCACCGGCGGAGGGGTGATGTCGAACAGCATCGCCTCGCGAAGCTTCGACGCGCCGTTCTGGTTCACCGCGCCGATGAGGTACAGCACCACGCACGCCGCCACCAGCATCATTGCCAGGGGGGTGGCATATCGCTGCAGGCCAGAAAAAGTGGGGCTCGTCCGGACGTCCGTGTAATTCTTGCGCCGTCGCTCCGCCGCCCTCTCCTCCTCCCGGCGAATCCTGGCGGCGGCGGTCTTGGCGTCGCCGTATCGTGGATCGTCGGGAGAGGCGAGAAATCGGTCCAGTTCAGCCTTGGCTTTGTCGAGGTCGTCGTCGTGCTCCACCCATACTTGCCAGGCGCCGCCGTTCGACGATTCCTCGATGTGCGCGTCGACGTCCTGCGTCAGCAGATAATCCGAAAAACGCAGCGCGTGAACTTCCGAGGGAACGAAGCCGATCATCCGCATGGCGGGGCATGATACCCATGCGGGCGTTTTACGCGCGGTCGCAGAGCGCGTAATCTGCCCCCGATGCAAGTCCCGCTTCTGGACCTCACTCAGCAATACCGCACGATCAAGGACGAAGTCCGCCGGGCGATCGACGTCGTCTGCGACGAACAATCGCTCATCCTCGGCAAGCACGTCGAGCGATTCGAGAAGAACCTGGCCGCATATTCTCGGACGAAACACGCGATAGGTGTGTCGTCCGGGACCGACGCGCTGCTGTGCGCGCTGATGGCGATCGACCTCAGGCCCGGCGACGAGGTGATCTGTCCGTCGTTCACGTTTTTCGCCACCGCCGGCGCGGTCGCGCGACTGGGGGCGACGCCGGTTTTCGCCGATATCGAGCCGAAATCGTTCAATATCGACGTCAACCTGATCGAGGAGGCCATCACCCCGCGAACGCGGGCGATCATCCCCGTCGACCTGTTCGGGCAGATGTGCCGGATCGACGCGATCAACGACATCGCCGGCAAACATGGCCTGCTGGTGATCGAAGATGCCGCCCAGGCGATCGGCGCGAAACGCAATGGCTGGCCCGCGTGCAGCCAGGCGTGGATGGGGTGCCTGTCGTTTTACCCCACCAAGAATCTCGGCGCCTTCGGTGATGCCGGCGCGATCTGCTGCAACGACGACGCGCTGGCGGAAAAAATCCGAAAACTGCGCGTTCACGGCTCCGGCCATACCTACTACCACGAGATGGTCGGCGGCATGTTCCGCCTCGCCGCGATCCAGGCGGCGGTGTTGGACGTGAAGCTCAAATACCTCGACCAATGGCACGCCGCCCGCCGGCGAAACGCCGCGATCTACAACGAAATCCTTGCCGACACGGTCGTTACTACACCACATATTGAACTTGGCAACGAAAGCATCTACAACCAGTATGTAATCCGGGTTCCAAACCGCGATGAGGTGAAGAAAAGACTTCAGGAAAAGGGCATTGGCTCGGCGATCTACTATCCGCTCGGGTTGCACCGGCAGCAGTGCTTCAGCCATCTGGGCTACAAACCCAGCGATCTGCCCGAAACCGAACTGGCCTGCGCCGAAGTACTGGCCCTGCCGATCTTCCCCGAATTGACCGAAGCCCAGGTTCGCTACGCCGCCACCACTTTGAAGGACATCGTTCGCTAACCTTGCCGACGTAATTGTTGCGCGTTCGACTTCCCATGCCCCTTCGTCATCACCTGCTCATCCTGCTGTACGCTGCGGTCATGCTGCTGGCGTTTCTGAAAACGGACACGAGTCTGAGCAGGCACGAGGTCTACGCCGCACAGCCGGCGCGCGAGATGGTGGAGAACGGCGAGATCCACGCCGTCCAGACCTTCGCCGGCGAGCCGCGCACCAACAAACCGCCGACGATGAGCTGGATCATCGCGCTGAGCATGAAGGCGTTCGGCTCGCAAGCGGAATGGGTTTGCCGCCTGCCGTCGGCGATCGCGGGGGTGATCACCGCTTGGGCGATCGGCTTGATTGCGGCAAGGCTTTTCAATCCTACTGCCGGCGTTCTGGCGGGGATGATTACGGTGACCACCGCATGGCTGCAAGACCAGGCGGGCCTCGCCGAGGCGGACATGTCGCTCGTTGCCAGCGTGACGGTGGCGATGCTGGCGATCGTCCCGTCGCGGCAGCCGGCATCAGCAGAGGCGGCCGAAATTGAAGCGACGCCCGACCGCGGCGTTACCGGCGCCGCGATCCTGTTCTGGTTTGCGACCGGGATCGGCTTTCTCCTGAAGATGGTCGCGATCTTCATCACGCTTCCCGCCGCGATCCTGTTCGCGTTCTGGGCGAGGGATCAGCGGGTGAAGCGCATCCTGCGGAATCCGTGGGGCATCGGCGTGTTCGCGGTGTTTTTCCTGAGCTGGCCGACCTTCGCGTATCGAGAGCATCCCGACATCCTGTATGACTGGTGGAACCAGACCGTCCCCCGCCTCGCCGGCCGGGTGGATCAGAGGGCGCCGGTTACGGGCGTGCAGTATTTTCAGGAGTTCTTCTATCATTTCTGGCAGATTCCGTGGTTGATCCTTCCCGCCACCCCCGCCGTGATCATCGCCCTTTGGACGGCGGGGGATCGGTGGAAGACGTCGGTCGCCGCGAAGTTTCTCATCGCGTGGGTCGCGCCGTTCCTGCTCATCATCACGCTGACGGCGTACAAGTCGAAGCACTACTCGTTCCCGCTGCTGCCCGCCTTCTCCGTCGCGGCGGCGTACGGAACGATGGTGTGGATGCGGTCGGTCAAGCGGCAGCGTTGGGTGATGCCGCTGATGGTCGCCTGGTTCACGGCGTGCGCGGTGGTGGTGGCGTTCGTGAAGCTCAAGGTCTATCCCGAAACCGATTCTTATCGCAGCAACATCGCGTTCGCCGAACGGGTCAACCAGTGGAACGCCGAGGGCAAGCCGCTCAGCCTGATCGGCCTGGGAGAAGACCCGATTACGTTTTACCTCCGCCCAACGCCGCGCCGCATCGATATCCCCGCCGATACCCCGGCCGACCGGCCGATCTACGCCGTCAGTGATCTCGAAGGGCTGGAAGTCCTTCAGCGCACCCACGCCGTCACCATCCTGAACGAATCCGCCGATCGGCGCAATCGCCCGAAGGGCGAGCGGCTGGTATTCATCCGCGTGAATTGACCGCCTGCCGCCCGGCGGTTCGCGCCAATGCGTCTTACTGCTAGAATCCCCGCCACGATGGGGCACGGCTACCCAATCCTCCTGGATGTGTCGCACCGCAAGATCCTGATCGTCGGCGGGGGCAAAGTCGCCGCGCGCAAGGCGGCGGGGCTGGTCGATGCCGGCGCCACCGACGTGACCGCGGTTTCCCCCCAATTTATGGCGGAGTTCCCGCCTTCAGTGCGGAAAGTCCAGCAGATCTATTCCGCGGCGCTGCTCGACGGCATTTCGCTGGTGTTCGCGGCGACGAATCGGTCCGAAGTGAACGACCGGATCGTGCAGGATGCCCAGGAACGCGAAATTCTCGTCAACCGCGCCGATTCCGACGAAGAACACCCTGGCGACTTCGTCACGCCCGCCAAATATCAGGACCACAACGTCATGGTCACCGTGTCGGCGGCCAGCGCGGCGCTGGCGGCGCACATCCGCGATGCCCTGCAACGCCGCTGGGACCCGCGCTGGACCAAGATGGCCGACGCCATGCGCACGCTGAGGCCTTGGATTCGCGATCGCGCCGATCTCACTCAGGACCAGCGGGCGGTCATCTTCCGCGTGCTGGCGGGCAACGACGCGATGGACGTCCTCGATACGGGTGGGATCGACGCGCTGAGAAACTGGCTGGTCGAAAAACACCCCGAGCTGCGCGATGCCTGAACCCACCCTTGGACAGATCCTCCTCGCCATTGCTGCCGCGGCGTTCTTCGCGGGCAGCGTCGCCGTGTCCATCGTTCGCTCGTCGAGCCGCGCGGTGGTGATCGTGCTGGCGATCGTGGGGCTGGCGCTCTCCGCCACGTCGCTCGTGTGGCACGCGGTCGACCGGCGAAGCTGGTTTCCGCTGGAGGACAACTTCGACGCGCTGCTGTGGCTGGCGATCATGACCGGGCTGGTGTCGCTCTACCTGCAGCGCCGCAAGACCGTTGGCCGGATTGACTGGGTGCTGTCGCCGATCGTCATCCTGTTACTTCTGGCGGCGGCGTTCTTCGGCGCGACGATGCCGCACGACTACACCAACAGCCTGTGGGCCAATACGCACCGGCTTGCGGTCTTCACCGGACCGATCGCGCTGGCGCTGGCGGCCGCGAGCGGGGTGATGTACCTCGTGCTCAGCGCCCGCCTTCGCAACAAACATCTCACCGTCGATGCCCGCTTCGGCAGTCTCGAACGCCTCGAACACCTGACGTACACCGCCGTCACCGTCGGGTTTGCGTTGTTGACCGTGGGACTGATCACGGGCTTCGTTCGCGCCATCCGCGCCGACAGCAGCCTGGGGGCGAACTGGTTCTGGCAGCCGAAGGTCATCTTGTCCGTGGCGGCGTACGTGTTGTACGCCCTGGTTTTGCATAGCCCGATCAACCCCAGCTTCCGCGGCCGACGCACGGCGATCCTGAGCATCGCCGGGTTCGTGCTGCTGCTGGGGACGATCGGGGTGGTTCAAATGATGAGGTGAAAGGGTTCGCGGGGCTTCAGGATTCAGGGTTCGGATGCTTCTCTCCGACCCCCGACTCCCGGCCTCCCGACCCCTCAGTCCAACATGCAGCGTCTGCTTCTGATCGGCCTCAATCACACCACCGCGCCGCTCGACGTGCGCGAGAAGCTGGCGTTCGCGCAGAAGCAGGCAGTTGAGGCGGTCGAGGCGCTCAAGCAGTCGATCGACGGCGGCGAGGCGGTCGTGCTCAGCACGTGTAATCGCGTCGAGCTTTACCTGGCCGCGCCGAAGGAGATCGAGCGCGAGCAGATCGTGGTGTTCCTGAAGGCGTTTCACCAGCTCGCCGACGACGATTTCGCCTCCCACCTCTACGAAATGCGCGGCCGGTCGGTCATCGAGCACCTGTTCGCGGTCGCGTCGAGCCTCGACTCGATGGTCCTCGGCGAAACGCAGATCCTCGGGCAGGTGCGGTCGGCGTACGAGTCGTCCCGCATGCTTGGCGCTACCGGCGCGATCCTGAACCCGCTTTTCCAGCGCGCGGTCAACGTCGGCAAAGATGTGCTCAGCCAGACCCGCCTTGGAGACGGCCGAGTGAGCGTGGCGAGCGTGGCGGTCGATTACGCGACGCGCATCTTCGATTCGTTCGACGACAAGACCGTGCTCTGCATGGGCACGGGTAAAATGTCGCAACTGGTGCTGCGGTCGTTCGCGGCGCTGAAGCCCAAACACCTGATCGTCGCCTCGCGCGACGTCGAACGCGCCAAGCGCATCGGCGCCCAGTTCGGCGGCGAGGGCGTGTCGTCGGAAAACCTCGATCAGCTCCTCATCCGCGCCGACGTCGTCGTCAGCTCCACCGGCCACCCGCACAACCTCATCACCAGGAAACGCTTCGAGCCCCTCCTCAAGCCGCGCCGCTACCGCCCGATCTTCATGATCGACATCGCCGTCCCGCGCGACATCGAGGCGGCGGTCGCGGAGATCGAGGGCGTGTATCTCTATAACCTCGACGACCTGCAGGAAGTCGTCACCCGCACCATCGACTCCCGCGGGTCGGCCATCGAGGCGGCGCGGGCGATCGTCAACCGTCACGTCGACGCCTTCATCGCCTGGCACCGCCAGCGCGAGATCGGCCCGATGATCGACGCGCTTTATAAGCGTTACAACGACATCGCCCGCCTCGAACTCGATCGGACCACCGCGCGCATGCAACTCGACGACGGGCAGAGGCAGCAGCTCGAAGAACTCGTCCACCGCATGGTACAGAAGATGCTTCACGACCCCGTCAGCCAGCTTCGTACCCCCGAGCCGCACGAAGGCGGGCAGGCCTACGTCCACGCCATCGAAAAGCTGTTCAAACTGGAGCCCCCGCGTGACGACAAGCCCTGACGGCGGCGGCGGCTCGCTTACGCCAAGGCCCGCGCCGCTGGCGTGGGCGCCTTTCGCGATCGGCCCGCTCATCGTCGTCATCGCCGTCGTCGCGCTATGCGGCCCATTCGCGATCGATGTGATGAGCGGCCTGGCGCTCGATGGCGCGATCCTCGTTGCCTATCTCGTCTCCGCATTCGGATGGGGATCGTGGCTCGCCCGCCGAGCGCCCGTACCGCTCCGGCTCGTCACGTCCACCGCGATCGGCCTGGGCTTAATGGGCCTGATCGAACTTGCGCTCGGGCTCGCGGGGGCGCTCTCGATCTCCTCCCTCATCGTCCTTCTCGCGATCGGCCTGGGCGCCGCGGTTTGGCACGCCAAGCCGTGGAAGGTAGGCGATTCGCGGCGCGGCACGCCGGGCGGCCACGAGCGCTGGTGGCTCGTTCCGTTCGCGGCAATCCTCGGCCTCGCGATCATCGCCGCGTCGATGTGCCCGGGCTTCCTGTGGAAGCAGCCGGGCGACCCGCATCCGTACGACGCGGTGAGCTATCACCTCCAGGTCCCGCGCGAGTGGTACGACGCCGGGCGGATCCTCCCGCTTCAGCACAACACGTTCAGCTATTTTCCGATGGCGATGGAGGCGCACTACCTCGCCGCGATGCACCTGCGCGGCGGGGCGTGGGCGGGCGTGTATCTGTGCCAGTTTCTGACGCTGGCGCACGGGGCGCTTGCGGTGGCGGCGGTGGGGCAGGCGTCGCGGGCGCTGGGGGCGTCTTCCCTTCGCGCGTGGAGCGCTGCGATGATCGTCGCGACGACGCCGTGGGTGTTTCAGCTCTCGACGGTCGCGTACGTGGAAGCGGGCGTGATGCTCTACACAACGCTGGCGGTCGGGTGGGCGATGCTGGCGCTGCGCGAGCCATCGAAGTGGGCTTTCGCAATCGTCGGATTGTGCGCCGGCCTGGCGTGCGGGATGAAGTACACCGCTTTCGTGATGACCGCGGGCGTGGTGATCGGTTTACTGGTGGTGTTTGAGGTTGTCCACAAGCGATTCGCGCCTGCCGCGATCGCAGTGCTGGTGACGATGGCGACGGCAAGCCCGTGGCTGGTGCGGAACGTCGTGTGGACGGGTAACCCGGTATTTCCGCTGGCGACGTCGGCGTTCGGGAAGTCGCATTTTTCGGACGACCAGGTGGATCGATACGTCGTCGCGCATCGGCCGCCGGAAGGGGAGCAGGGCGTCGGTGCGCGAATCGAGAACGGCTGGCATCGCACGTTCGCCGATCCGCAGTTCGGCTTCGTCGTGCTGCCCGCGGGCGTGCTGATGATCATCGCGGGGATGTGGCTGGCGCGGGACGCGCGGCGACAGAACGCGTTTCTCGCGATCGGCATCCTTGCCATGGTGTTGATCTGGCTTGCGGCGACGCACGTCGTGCCGCGATTCGTGACGCCGATCGTGCCGCTCGCGGCGCTTGCGATCGCACTTGTTCCGATCGATGGCAGGGCGGCGCTTGTCATCGCGATCGCGCAGGGCGTGACGGGGCTGTCGCTACTATGGGGCTGGCTTTCGCCGACGCTCGACGTCGGCCGGCAGGGGTTGCTTCGATTGTCCGACCCGACCGTGCTCGAAAGCGACGAAGTTCGGGCTGCTCGCCTGTCCGGCGCGCCGATCGCGTTGATCGGCGACGCGCAGGCGTTTTTCTACGACGTCCCGAGCGATCGGCTGATCTACCGCAGTGTGTTCGACGTGCGCGTGTCCGAGGGGGCAACGCTCATCGACGGCTGGCTCGGCGAGCCGGTCGAATCGCTCCGCGCCAGGGGCGCTTGGGTGATCATCAACTTTCCCGAACTTCAACGCCTCTCCGCCACCTACCGCCATCTTCCCGCCGTCCCTGCCATCGGCGGCCCGCCCGTCATCGTGCTGCCGCCAACGGGGAAATAATCATATCAGTTCACCGAGAACTGATATGAGAATCGGATGTCGTCACCAAAAAGCACGCAGGCCGGCTCACGCACGCGTGGGCCGGCCTGGGGTGAATTCTTCGGAGCGCGCGCGAACGTCTCTTGTCGTCGTCGAGCCCGAGATTACTTGCTCATGCGACGACGAGCGTACCACGCGATGCCCATCGCGAACGGAGCGGCGGCGAGGGCGCCCGGCAGGGGGACCGGCGCGGCTTGCACCGTCTGGATGCCAATGTTGGCACCTTTGATTTGCATCGAAGCAAGGAAGCCGTCCGAATACTGGCTGTTGGCCGACAGGTCGCCGCTCAGCGATACTTCCGCCTTGGTCCAGCCTTCGGGCAGTTCGATCTCGGCGAAGCCGGTAAACGTGCCGTCTTCGGCGTAGGTCGGGAAGGTTGGGGTGAAGGTCAGCGCCTGCGTCAGCACCTCGTTGGTGAACAGGTTCTTGACCGACAGCAGGCCGGAGACGTTGACGAAGACTTCGCCGAGCAGCGACCAGTCGCCGCTGAGGCCCGCGGAGATGCGGTTCAGTTCGAGGCCCGGCTTGGCGGTGGCGACGAAGCTGAGGGTGTCGCTGTTGTTGAACGTCGAGGGGGTTTCGATGCTCAGGTTGTTCGGGAAGAAGAGGAACGTATCGCCGCCGACGACCGGCGAGGTGTCGGTGAACAGACCGTTTTCGGTCGCGCCGAGCGAGTAATCGAAAGTGGCGGTCGATCCGGCGGGCGCGGTCCAGCTGGTGGCGGCCTGCGAGGCGCCGGCAAGCAAAGCGACGCCCACGAGAGACGATACGACGTTACGGGTGGTGCAGATCACGGTTCGAGGCTCCAATTCACCCAGACCCGTTTTACCCCTGGGTCTGAAGCGGGGATGTCGTTCTGATCGGGACGCCGATCACCCAACGACACCAATGACGTACAACGCGTTCGATTCGCCGGCCAAAAAAACAAGGCCGGCCGGCGTCCGATAGCCGACAATCCGGTAAGGGATATGCGGCGGCTATCGAGCGTATCATCCGTGAGGGTTATGCCGCGCGACCAGGGCCGGCCGGCAGCGTGCCAGCGCGTCCTTGCGAGGCAACACGAAATTATCGGTGCGAGTCGGTTGATTGCTACAGCAGAAACAACCCTGCGACCGGACGCCCTCATCCGGCCAGACCACGCTTCAAGTCAGACGCCGCTTGCCCGGGATCGTCAGCGGAGACCACCGACGCGCTCACGGCGACCGATCTCAGCCCGGCCTTCAGCAGTTCCCCTAGATTGTGCCGGTTAACGCCCGAAATTGCCATGGAGGAAATCCTTATTTCCTCCGCCACCTGCCGCGCGTAATCGAGCCCCGATAGCTGGTGCCTTGGCTTGGTCGTGCTACTAAATATGGGACCCACGCCAATATAATCGGCCCCGTCGAGCACGGCTTGTCGTGCTTGTTCTATATAGTGTGTGCTGACGCCGAGGATTTTGTCCGGCCCGATGAGCCTGCGCGCCTCGGCCGCGGGCAGATCGGTCTGGCCGACGTGAACGCCGTCGGCGTCGCTCAGGATCGCAATATCGGACCGGTCGTTGATGATCGATACGACGTCGTGCGCGCGGCACAGCGCGACGAGTTCCCTCGCGCGGCGAAGCAGTTCCGCGCCATCGAGATCCTTCTCGCGAAGCTGAACGCAATCGGCGCCGCCTTCGATCGCCAGCCTCGCCACCTCCAGCCACGGCCGCTTGCAGAGCGACTCGGTCACGAGCACGCACAGCCGCACGGCGTCCATCCGCTGGCGCCCCGGCGTAAGCGTCAGCAGCAGGCGCTTTTCGACGTCGTAATAGCGATAGCGGATCGACTGCACTTTCTCGCTGGCGCCGGCGCTTGCGCCCCCTTCGACTTTCAGGTATTCCTCGATCGTGCGAAGCGCCTCCGACAACCTTTTTGAGGCGGCCGTCACCACCGACGCGAGGGACTTGCGCGAACGCTCGTTTTCGGTTGAGATGCCCGTGCCGACATCATGCTCGGCGTCGCGATGCGCCACGGCGAGCCGCTGGAGCGATTCGGTCGCGAGCTGAAAATCGTGTCGCAGCGATTTCAGCGACTCGCTCAACCCGGCGTGGTTGAGCGTGAAGCGTGCGTAGTCCTCCAGCACGCGGAACGCCTCGCGGGCACGGTTGCAGTTGGCGTCGCAAATTCGGAGAATGTCGGAGTTCACGGAACTGATCATATGGAATTAGGCGAAGCACGTAAGCAGGCATACCGAAACGGGTTCAAATCCGCGGCCGAGCAGGAAAGGCATCCGTGGAAGCCCAAGGGTGGCACGCTGCCGATCAACCAGATCGTGAACGGCAACAGCATCGACCTGCTGAACGGCCTGCCCGAAGGCTGGGTAGACCTGGTTTTCGCCGATCCGCCGTTCAACATCGGGTATCTGTATCAGAACTACGATGACCGCAAGAGCGTGGACGAATACGTCGATTGGTCCGAGCAGTGGATGCGCGCCGTCTACCGGGCGCTGAAGCCGACGGGCAGCTTTTACCTCGCCATCGGCGATGAGTTCGCCTCCGACCTGGCGGTGGTGGCGCGTCGGAAGATCGGGTTCCACATGCGGAACTGGATCATCTGGCATTACACCTTCGGCCAGCAGACGCAGAAGATGTTCGCCAAGTCGCACACGCACATCCTCTACTTCTCAAAACAAAAGCCGACCGCCGGCCTGGCCAACATCACCTTCAACGCCGACGCCGTCCGCGTCGCCAGCGCCCGGCAGACCACCTACAACGACGCCCGCGCCAACAGCAAGGGCAAGCTGCCCGACGACACGTGGTTTCTCCGTCCGCAGGAGGCGGCGTTCTTCGAGGAAAGCTACAAGACCCTCGGCCCGCCGCCCGGGGAGACGTCGGAGGTGAGCTTCTTCGATCCGGTCAGCAGCACGTGGAACATCAGCCGTATCTGCGGCACGTTCAAGGAACGCGAGGGCTGGCATGGCTGCCAGATGCCCATCGCGGTGCTCGATCGCATCATCCGCGCCAGCAGCAATGAGGGCGACGTCGTCCTTGATCCGTTCAACGGTTCGGGCACCACCAGCGTCAGCGCCGC
>JBBCIV010000134.1:0-27393 GCA_037189665.1 Phycisphaerae bacterium
GCTGCGCGTTCGTCATGACAAACGCGCAGCGCTTCACGATTTTTCGACACAAATTGTTCGAAAAATTACGATTCCCGCCTTCCTATCCGGCACACGCGCGGGCCGTGAAACGGGAAAGCGCAAAGGTGCAACGATTAGGCGTTCGAATCCCGTCGTGGACGGGCGAACGATGGGATAAGTTGGTTTTCGCGCCATCGTCTGGCCCCAGCCCGGCGTCCGCGCGGCGGATCGAGTGGATTTCTATGGCTGCTGCAACTGAGATCGAACCCCTGTCCGCGACGCCCGAGCGTCGCACGCTGGCCGGCCGGCTTGCGGACGCGGGCGTGAGCTTCAAGAGCCTGCTCGCGGGCACCCTTGCGGTGGCGGCGGTGGCGATCCTCACGCCTTATAACGATTTCGTCCTGTCCGACACCAGCTTGTCCGCCGGGTTTTTGCCGCTGATCGGCGTGGTGGTGCAGTTCGTGCTCATCGTGGCGATCAACGCGCCGCTCCACCGGCTGGCGCCGAGGCTGGCGTTCTCCTCGCGCGAGTTGGCGGTGGTGGCGCTGATGACGTTCATCGCGTGCAGCATCCCCAACTGGGGGCTGATGCGGTTCCTGGCGCCGATGCCGGTGTCGCCGTTTTACCTGGCGTCGTCGGACGAGACGTACTGGAAGGCGTTCCGCGCGATGGAGTTGCCGTCGTGGCTGTTCGCGGTCGATTCGATCGAGGGCGGCCGCACCGATCCGGTCGTCCACTGGTTCTACATGCGACGTCCGTTCGGAGAATCGATCCCGTGGGCGTCATGGCTGTTGCCCGCGATCGCATGGGGCATTTTCGCGTTCGCGATGCTGGCGACGCTGATCGCCGTGGCGCGGATGACGATGGACCAATGGCTGGTGAACGAGCGATTGCCGTTTCCGTTGGTCCAGGTGCAGGCGGCGCTGATCGAAGCCCCGCGGCCGGGCTTTGCGCTGAATGATGTGCTCCGCAGCAAGGCGCTGTGGATTGGCCTGGGCATCGTTTTCGCCATCCACACGATCAACGGGCTCGGCAGCTTTTGGCCGGGCGCGCTGCCGACGATCCCGCTGCGGTACGACTTCAACGACATCTTCGCCGACGCACCGTACATGTATCTGAAGCCGGCGGTGAAGTCGGCGATGCTGTCGTTCATGGTGATCGGCGCGACGTACTTCATCCGGTCGCGTGTGGCGCTCAGCCTCTGGGCGACGTACCTGATCATCAATATCGTCGACGTGGCCCACGGCCAGCTTGGTTTGCAGACGACCAGCCAGATGTGGCAGGACCAGCACCTGGGCGCCTGCGCCGCGTTCATCCTCGGCACGCTGTACATCGGCCGGCACCACTGGATGAGGATTTTGCGCAACGCCTTCGGCGTCGGCACGGATTCGAACTACCGCAAGACGTTCTGGATCGCGGTCATCGGCATCGCGACGATGGTGGGTTGGCTGCTGGTGGTGGGCGTGCAGTGGTGGCTGGCGGGGCTGATCGTGCTGTTCCTGGTGATCTCGCACGTGGTGGTTGCCCGCGTGGTGGCGGAGACGGGCATCCCGATGTTCCGTTGCGGCATCAACACCACGCAGATCTACTGGAATATGCCGACCACGGCGTTGAGCGGCCGCGACGTGTTTTTCGCCGGTGTGAGCAACGTGCTGGGCACGCTGAACGGGCGCGACAGCACGATGACGCATGCGCAGGTCGGCCTGGGCGTCACCCGGTCGGCGGGCATCGACGAGAAAAAGGAGCGCTCGCTCGGCGGGGTGATCGTGTGGACGGTGGTGCTGGCGTTCGTGCTGGCGGGCGTGACGACGCTGTGGTGCCAGTACAGCTATCCGACGCCGCAGGCGCGCGAGATCACGCCGCAGGGCAACAACTTCGGCGCGGTGTACGTCCCGAAGCGCGACATCGGCGATCAGTTCGTCGCGCACGCGTCGGGCCGGTTCCCGCAGCCGCAGCACAACCCTTATGTGCAGATGGGGATCGGGTTCGTGGTGACCTGCGTGCTGGAGATCGCGGCGCTCCGCTGGGCGGCGTGGCCGCTGTTGCCGGTGGGTTACGTCGCCAGCTTCGGGGCGTTCATCGGCAACGTGTGGTTCAGCATCATGGTGGGGTGGCTGCTCAAGGTGATCATCGTCCGGCTTGGCGGGGCGCAGCTGCTCAACGGGCTGAAACCGCTGTTCATCGGAATCATCTTCGGAGAAGCCCTCGCGGCGGCGGCGTTCCTGGTGATCAACGCGGTGATGGTGTGGTACGGGTACGAGTCGCAGGCCGTGAAATTTTTGCTTTGAGAGACGGAGTCAGGATGAAAGTGTTCAGCGTGATCGATTACGGCGCCAAGGCGGACGGCCAAACCAAGGACACGCTCGCGTTCGAACGCGCGATCGCCGCCTGTGCCGAGGCCGGCGGCGGCCGGGTGCGCGTGCCGGTGGGGCAGTATCTGACCGGACCGATTCGCCTGCGAAGTCACGTGGAACTGCACCTCGAGCGCGATTCGCTGATCACCTTCAGCCGCGATTTTGACGACTACCCGCTGGTCGAAAGCGACTACGAGGGCGAACCTTGCGTTCGCTGCCTTTCGCCGTTGTCCGGCGAAGAACTGGTCGGCATCCGCATCACCGGCGAAGGCACGTTTGATGGCCAGGGCGAAGCCTGGCGCCCGGTAAAACGCTGGAAGATGACCGACCAACAGTGGGCGGATATCAGCCGTGGCGGCGTGATCGAAGCCGAACGCGATGTCTGGTGGCCTACGCAGGCCGCCATGCAGGGGGAGGCGCTGATCGAAAAGCTGAAGGCGTCCGGCAAGCCGCTTTCGCCGCGGGATTATGCCCCGGCGCGCGACTTCCTCCGCCCGACGCTGGTCAAGTTCAGCAAGTGCCGTGACCTCGTCATCGATGGGCCGACGTTCCGCAATTCTCCGGCGTGGAACGTGCACCTATTGCTGTGCGAAGACGTGATCGTGCGCAACGTGACGATCGTCAATCCGTGGTTCAGCAGCAACGGCGACGGGCTCGACCTCGACGCCTGCCGCAACGTGACGGTGTACGGCAGCAAGTTCGATTGCGGGGACGACGCGATCTGCATCAAGAGCGGAAAGAACGAGGCCGGCCGCAAGCGCGGGCGGGCGTGTGAGAACATCGTCATCGAGAACTGCCAGGTCCTGCACGGCCACGGCGGGGTGACGATCGGATCGGAGATGTCCGGCGGCGTGCGGAACGTGCGCGTGCACAACTGCATCTTCCACGGCACGGACATCGGCCTCCGCTTCAAGTCCACCCGCGGCCGCGGGGGCGTGGTGGAGAACATCGAGATGTCGAACGTCGTCATGCACGACATCAAGCACGACGCGATCAGCCTCAACCTCTACTACTGGGTGCAGACGCCCGAGCCCGAGCCGGTAAGCGAACGCACGCCGGTCTTCCGCGGCATCGCCTTCCGCAACATCACCTGCGACGGCGCGGGACGCGCGATCGAGGTGCGCGGGCTGCCCGAATCGCCGATCGAGCGCGTGACGTTCGACAATATTCGTATGTCCTCCACTGCCGGCATCGTGCTGAGCGATGCGAGGGATGTCGCGCTTTCCAACGTGCAGGTAACGGCGACGTCCGCCCCGGCGATCCACGTGAACAACGTGCGCGGACTGAAGGTCGACCTCGCCGACGCCGCCGGTCCGGTGGAAGGGCTTGGCGGGAAGCGCGTGGGCGATCTGTAATTCGCGCAGGTGACCCTCTGTCTTGTTTACGACTAAACGAGGTGGAAACCGCGAACGCGCAGCATGGCGGCGCCGGTCGGCCGATCCGTTTCCGGGTCGATATGCTCCGTCCCACCCAGCCGGCGGTACGGGCCGGTGCGGAAGGCGATGCGTTGGAGATTGGCGGCGGGCTCGAGAAAACCGAGGGTTTCGGGTTTGCCGTTCAGCGTGATCGTCGCCAACTGTTTGGAAGCATCGGCCTCGATTTTGATCCTGGAAATACCTACGGGCGGCGTGAGGGTAATCGCCCTCTTGCTGCCGAACTGCGATAGCAGGTCGATGGAGCAGCCGCCGGTGCATTCAACCGAAAAATCGATCGCTACGCGCTCAGCGGTGGCGAAGTTTCGCGTGGCGGCGGCGTGGTCGTACGGATCGCGATCGGTGAGTTCGACGAGCGAGTCGTTCGCCGAGGCGTCGCACCAGGCGGGCCTGTAGACGTTCCACGCGTTCGCGTCGGCCGTCAGCGGGATGCGGCTGACCCAGATGTCTTCCTTGCTCATCGAGTAGACGGCCCAGATCGCGCCCTCGCCCGCACGCGAGCCGTCGTCCGACCACTCGCTGACGCCCCGCGTGTATTGCGGGCCGACGCTGCGGAAGCGGCCTTCGTATCGCTGGAGCGGCAACTCGCCATGAACGATGCGCAGATCGCGAAACGTCGCGCCGCCGTCGTCGCTGAGCGCGATCGCCAGCGGGTGGCGCGTGCCCTTGGTCGGGTTGTAGACCAGCGCATACCGGCCGTCGGGCGTGCGCTGCGACCAGACCTTGGCCTTGTCGGTCAGCAGCGTGGGCGGGACGACGGGTTGCGTCCAGGTCAGCCCTTCGTCGCGCGTGGTGGTGGTCCATCCCATCTTGCTGATGCCGACGCGCACGCCATCAGGGCGTTTGAAGAACGAATAGGCTTTGCCCGCCACCCACTTGGCGTTGTCGCCTGGCACGGCGCCGGCGGGCCAGCTTTCGGGCCTGTGCCACACCATCGCCCGATCGCCGAGCAGGCGGCCGAGGTCTTGCTGTTCGAGGTAGACGCGGTTGTCGAGCAATTCGCGGCAGGCGGCGACGAACGCGTTGTCCGACGAGGTGTCGAATCGCGCTGCGCGTGGGTCGTCGTGGCCGGATTGGAGGAGGAAGACCTCGCCGAGCGAATGGTCGGCGTGGATCGGCCGGACGACCAGTGCGCCTTTGCCTTCTTCATCGATCTCGTCCGTCCCACGCCGCAGGCCGGCTATCGCGAGCATCACGCCGTTGCGGGCGAGATAAAAATACATCCGCAGCGGCGTCGAAAGGCCCATCGGGAATAGTTCGCGCGGCTTCTCCCACGCGATCCCGTCGGCGGAGGTGCTGAACAGCTCGCGTGAGGGCCAGAGGTCTTCGTCTTTCTCGCAGCTATTCCACGCCACGCACAGCCGGCCGCGCCAGATGGCGATGTCGACGTGGTGGTGATAGGTAAACCCGACGTCGTCCGGCTTCATCACCCGCGACGCGCGAAACACCTGATACGACCCCACCCCCGGATACGGCGGCAGCCCGCCGTCGGGCAATGAGACGTCGATCAATGACGCCTCATTGCCTTCAATGCGGAGGATGTCGGGTGGGGTTCGCATATCACAAGTAGCACGGGCGCTTCGCCCGTGAACGGCCGAGATGACCGTTCTACTGAATCGCCAGGTCGCCGTTCAGCGTGTACGTCTTGCCTTTCTCTGTTGATTTCAGTTCAACGACCTTGTCGCCGTATCTCACGTTGACGGGATTGCCGAGCAGCGAGGTGACGGCGGCCTGTTTCAGCTTGCCGTCTTCCCACGTCATGCTCACCTCGAATCCGCCGCGGGCGCGCAGGCCCTTGATCGTGCCGTTCGGCCAGGCGCTGACGGGCAGCGCGGGGAGCAGGTCGATGCGGTAGTACTGCTGTTTCGGGTCCACGCGGACGTGGCTTTGCAGCAGCATCTCGGCGATGCCGCCGGTGGCGCCGTAGTTGCCGTCGGCCTGGTAGGGGCCGCACAGGTCAAACAGGTTCGGCAGCGTGCGTCGGCCGAGCTGCATCCAGAGCTGACGGTAGGCGAACTCGGCATCGCCGACGCGCGCCCACAGCGGGATGCGCCAGCCGAAGCTCCAGCCGGTGCTGCCGTCGCCGCGCCATTTCAGCAGCACCTTGGCGGCCTCGTAGATCTTCGGGTCGGCCTCGGGCGTGAATTGCGTGCCCGGATACAGGCCCCACAGCGGCGACATGTGGCGGTGGGCGTTGTTGGGCGCGTCCCAGTCCTGCCACCACTCCTGAAGCTGCCCGTGCTGGCCGACCTGATCCGGATAAAGCTGTTTGTGGGCGGCCGTCAACTGCTGGACGAATTCTTCGTCTTTGCCAAGGAGGGTCGCCGCTTCGATGGTGTAGTCGAACAGCGCCCGGATGAGCTGCATGTCCATCGCCGCCGCGGGGGAGAACAGCAGGCGGCCCGGCGGGGTTTGCTCGGGCGAGTGCGACGGGTTGGTGACGAGGTAGCCGGTTTTCTCGTCCTTGGTCAGGAAGTCGAGGAAGAATTCCGACGCTTCCTTCATCGCCGGGTAGGCGCGCTGCTCGAGGAACGCCTTGTCTCCGGTGAACTGGTATCGTTCCCACATATGGTGGCACAGCCACGCGCCGCCGACGACCCACATGCCGTCGATGTTGTTGATCGGGGCCGTTCCGCGCCAGAGGTCGGTGTTGTGGTGCAGCACCCAGCCGCGCGAGGCGTACATCGCCTTGGCGGTGCGGGCGCCGGAGACGCGCAGGTCATCGATGATGTCGAACATCGGCTCGTGCGTCTCGCTGATGTTCGTCAATTCGGCCGGCCAGTAGTTCATCTGGAAATTGATGTTGGTGGTGAACTTGCTCTCCCACGGCGGGTTCATCAGTTCGTTCCACACGCCCTGCAGGTTGGCCGGCTGCGTGCCCGGGCGCGAAGCGCCGATGAGCATATAGCGGCCGTACTGGAAGTAGAGCGCGGCCAGTTGCGGGTCGGCGTCAAGGCTGGTGGTCTGCGTCGTTGGCCGTGTGGTGGGAACCGATTGCCGGCGGACAATATTGATGCGCTCATTGGTGGGCAGCTTGGCGGCCTCGCTGGTGCCGAGATCGATCGTCACGCGGCGGAAGAGTTTCTGGTGATCGGCGATATGGTCGGTGCGAAGTGCCTGGTACGGCTTGGATTCCACCTTCGCGAGGTGCGCCTGCGCCTTGGCGGCGGGGTCGCCGGAGATGTCCTGCCAGTTGACGAAGCTGGTGGCGGCCACCAGCAGCAGGGTGGCGGAGTTGGCGTTGGCGACGGTGAGGGTGTCGCCGCTGCGCGTCACGTCGCCGCCGGAGGTGATGACCTTCACGCGAGACTGGAATCGCAGGCCCATCGTGTCGTCGATCGGGTCGTGCACCTGGCCGGTGAGCACAAGCGTGTTGTCCCCTTCGCCTTCGGTCTTCGACGTCTTGTGTGGCGAATCCATCTTCAGCGAGAAGTTCACCTTGCCGTTCGCGGGAGAGGCAATATTTACGATGATGGCGTTGTCGGGATAACTGGCGAACACCTCGCGTTCGTAGCCGGTTCCGTTGACCGAGTACGTCGTCTTCGCGATCGCGGTATCGAGGTCCAGCTCGCGGCGGTAGTCGGCGACGTCGTCGTGGCCGGGGAAAGTGAGGCGGAGGTCGCCGAAGGGCTGGTAGGCTTTCTGTCGCCTCGGATCGCTCATCATGCGTTCGCGGAAGAGGTCTTCGGATTTCTTCAGCGATTCCTCGGTGCCCTCGTTGATGAGCCTTCGGATTTCCTCCAGCACTTCGCCCGCGCCGGGGCGGACGTAGTCGCGCGGATGGCCGGTCCAGAGAGTGTCTTCGTTGAACTGGATGCGTTCGGCCGCCGTCCCGCCGAACACCATCGCCCCGAGCCGGCCGGAGCCGACGGGGAGCGCTTCTTCCCACTTAACGGCGGGCTGGGCGTACCAGAGCTTCAGGTCGTTGGCGATCACCTGCGGGACGACGCAGGACATCAGCGCCGCCGCGCCAAGACACACACGCGACACACACGGGTTGAAAACCCGTGCCACGAAAGACAGCGGTCCAGACATGATAACCTCTCGCTCAGCCGTCGCGCGGGATCCAGACCGACATCTCGGTTGGCCCCCGGTTATCCCACGCGAAGTAGGGAATGAAGCGGGCCGCGATCCGCCGGGGTTCGGCGGAGTCGTCGGCATCGCGATACAACTCGCCCGACCAGTCGCCGCGCGACGCGCGCACGACCAGCGGGCCCTCCAGAACGGTGATCGACGCCAGCACGCCCTCGCCGGTCGCGGGTTGCAGCTTCGCGCCGCGCGGCAGGGCGGCGTCGAGCAGCCTCACGTCGGCGGGCAGGTCGGCGTTCTCCAGGCAATAGACGATCGGGCCGCGCACGACGGCGACGTGGTTGCGCGCCTCTTCGACGAACGGGTTTGCTTCGACAATGCGGGCTGGCATCGACAGCGATATTTCGATTACGTCGCCCGCCTTCCAAGCCCGGCGGACTTCAGTGAAGCCGACGTCAATCCGCACCGGCTCGCCATTTACGCGGCAGGTGGCGATTTGATCATTCGCGGTCGCCCAGCGGGGCACGCGGACGTGCAGCGCGAATGATGGCGCGTCGCTCGACACCACCGTGATGCGGATGTCGCCGCTCCACGGATAGTTCGTCTCCTGCTTCAGCCGCACGACATGGTTGCCCAGCTTCAACGCCGCGTCAGACGAGCCGTAGAGGCCGCACCACACCCCGTCGTCCGACACGCAATACGCATACGATGACGCCTGCGCCACCGTCCGCACGACGTTCGGCGGACAGCAGTAGCAGCCGAGCGTTTCCTGGCGCTCGTGCGGAAAACGGGTGTTGACCGGCATCGGGTCGAGCCGGCGAAGCGTATTGGTATAGAAGTATCGAACACCATCGAGGCTCACGCCGGCCAGCACGCTGTTGTAGAACGTCCACTCGGCCAGCTCGGCATATTTGGCGTCGCCGGTGATCTGAAGCATCCGCCAGGTCCACAGCAGGTTGCCGACGGCGGCGCAGGTCTCGTTGTGCGCGACCGATTGCGGCAGTTGGTATGCGCGCCCGAACGCCTGGTGCACGCGCGTGATGTTGAGCTGGTCTGCCGACCCGTCGGGAGATGCCCCGTCGTACAGCGCCCCGCAGCCGCCGGTGAGGTAGAGCTTGGTGGTGGCCAGATCGTTCCAGACGGCGTCGAGCGCGGGCAGAAGCGTGTCGTCGCCGGTTTCGGCGTAGACGTCGGCGGCGCCGGCGTAGAGATAGGTGGCGCGGACGGCGTGGCCGTGCGCGGTGCGGTGCTCGCGAAGGGGGATGCGGTCCTGGTTGTCGTCGTCGCCTTTGACGACCAGATCGCGCATGTTGAGCAGGCGCTGGGCGAGAGCCTTGTAGCGTGGCTCGCCGGTGAGGCGATAGAGTTGCGTGAGCGCCATCAGGTGTGACGGGCAGATGCCGTGCCGAGCGACCTCGGGCGTTGGATTGGCGAACTGCCGGTCGAGGAAGTCGGCGGCCTTGATTGCGGGGTCGAGAAGCGTGCGTTTGCCGGTCGCCAGGTGGTGCGCGACCGCCGCCGAGATGAGGTGGCCGTGGTTGTACATCTCGAAGTCCATCGGGTTGCCGAACCGCGGGGCGGCGGGGTCGACCTTCTGCGCAATCGTGACCGGCGAGTGGATGTACCCGTCCGGCTGCTGAGCTCCGGCGATGAGCGCGATGGCGTTATCGACGATTTTTTCCAACTCTGCATCCGGCGCAACCGCCAGCACGGCGGCGGCGCCTTCGAGCCACTTGTAGAAATCGCCGTCGTTCCACTTCGGCCCGCGGTAGCGTCCTTCGGCCAATCCCGAGGCCACCTCGAAGTTGCCGAGCCAGCGGTGTCGCTCGGTCTCGCTCATCCGCTTGTACATCGCGGGGATCGACGATTCGGCGCACGTGCGAAACCGATCGGCCCAGAATCCGTCCGTCCAACGCACATCCGCCAGTCCGACGGGGCGAAGCTTGCGATGCGAGGATGAGCGTTGTTCAGGCATTTATTTTGTGGCACGGGTTTTCAACCCGTGTGGGGTCAGAATGAAGACATGGGTTAAAAACCCATGCCACGATGCGAAAGAACTTAATCCGTCGCCTTGATCCAGAGCACATACGGTGCGAACCCGGGTGATTTAATCTCCGCGGGACCCGCCGCCCTCAATTTTTCGATTTCGAACTGCCTCTCGCCCTTCGGGTCGATCACCTGTACATCATACGCCGATCCGCCCTGCGGAAGGGGTACCGAGATGGGGGTGTTTGTATTGGAATAGACGACGAAGTTCTTGCCGGAATCGGCGAGCGCGAACTGGTCGGCGTTGTTGAGGTCGATCGGCTTACAGTTCGCGATGGCGGCGAGCAGTTGCGGGTCAGCCTTCACCGACACGCGCGACGCTCCGGCGATCAGGCTTGCCCACCCGCCGTCGCCGCCGTCGAGGCTGACCATGACGGCCTTGTCGGGGAAGCGGTTGCGCAGCTCGCGGATCGCCTTCGGCAACGCCGGCGACGCCCCGCCGATCCCGCGGCCGATGCGCTGCCACTGGCGCGGGGCGAGGTTTTTGCCGCCTTCCGGGCCGTTGTATGCGCCGTCGCCGCGCGGAGCTGACCAGTAACGGATGTCGATCAGATCGACGAGCTTCGCCCGTTCCGGGTCGGCGAGGATGGCGTCGTTCACGTCCTTGGTCGCGCTCAGCCCGGCGATGACGTCCCGGCCGGTCTCGCGTTCCCATTCGCCGATGGTGTCGAGCCAGAACTGCACGAAGTGCAACGGCCCGGTGAACTCCTCGCCGATCAGGTGGACCACGTTCGGCCGGTCCTTCAACTCGTCCAGCGCCATGCGGATCGTGGCGCGGTGCAGCTCCCTGCGCTTCGGGTCCGACAGGTCGTAGAACGTCTCGGCGATGAAGACGCGCTTGTCGCCGGCGTAGTAGACCGGCTCGGGCAGGCCGGGCTCGTTGACGTTGTTGGCGGTGCGCCAGGGATAGTCGGCGTAGTGCGCGCCGGCCTCGAGAATGCTGTGCTGCATGTAGTGCTGGTACGTCAGCAGCAGCCCGCGCGTCTCGCCGATCTTGGTGAACTCGCGTAGGCGCGACCAGTACCACGGATTGGGCCGGGTAAGGTCCCACTTGCTGAGCCCGTCGTACGCAAGATCGACGCCCGATCGCGCGTAAGGCCACTCGTAAAACGGCGCGACGACGTTCCCGTCCGCCCGGCGGACGCGCTGGTGGTCGTCGCGGCGGCGGTCGTACCAGAGCGGGGGGTGTTGCTCGATCGTGACCCGGCCGGACGCGATCAACTCGTCGGCGACGGCGTTCAGGTCGTCCGTAAACCCCTTGCCCGTGCGGCCGGGCACGAAGCGGGTGAGCGCGATCTGCGTTCGCGGAATCTCGGTGGCGCGGGTGGTGAGGTTCCACCACGGCACGCCGACCGCGCCGCCAGTGACGACGCGATCGCCGAGGGTGAGCCAACCGTTTTTGATCGACAGAATCTGGCGGACGCGCTTTTCCTCCACGCCCCGCCCGCCGGGCTCGGCGAGGGGCAGGCCGGACGGATCAGTAGGGAGAGGACTGCGCTGGATGACCTGGTCGATCCACTGGTTCATCGTCAGGCGCGGCTCGCGGGTGAGTTTGGCGAGTTCCTGCGCGACTTCTATTCGGGGGCTGCTGGAGGCGTCGGTTTTGATGAGCAGCAGGTGAGATCGGCCTCTCAGATCGGTGTTCAGGCGATTTTCGAGTTGGGCATAATAGAGCGAATCGGGCGAGACGTCGTCGTTCGCGCCGTACCAGTAGCCGTCGCCGTTAAACTCCCCCCATACGCCGAAAGCGTAGTTCTGCCCGGTGGGCGGCTGGTGATTCTCGATCACGCCGGCGGTGGAGTCCCAGAGGGTGCTGGAGATGGCGCTCCAGCCGGCGCCCTGCGATGCGTACCCGCGGTTGCGGAAGCCGATGGATTGGCCGTCGAGGTTCACGCGGTCGAACAGCGCGCCGGCGGCGAGGCTGTCGATGGAGCCGGAGAAGCTGATCGACCGCAGCGATTCCACCTGAACGAACGCGTTCGGCCCGGCCGCCAGGGCGCCGACGGAGAAATCGTGATACGCGTCCTCCGACCACAGCCGCTGCATCAGCACCTGTTGCCCGGCGACGTAAAACGCATACCGACGCCACCCGCCGATCTCGCTGACCGGCGCGAGCGACTTGCAGTCCTCCACCGTCACGCGCTTGGCGCTTCCCTGCACCGCGACGGCGCTGGAGACGAAGTGCTTCGCGACGACGCGGCGGACGAAGACGTCCTGCGCGTTCTCGATGTTGATCGCGAACCAGGCATGGTTTTCGTCCTTGGGATTGGCTTTGTCGAAGGCGGATTCGAGCGTCAGGTTTTCGATGCCGACGTTCTGCGCCCGGCCCGGCCAGGTGTAACGGGCGACGGTCGCGCCGCCGAACTGCTGATCGAGGGCGCAGGTGATCGGGGCATCGAGCGTGATGACGTCGCCGTTCACTTGCGTAACGACGCGGTCCCAGACAAGATCGCGCGATCCCGGCTTCCAGTTCGGCCCGTGCCGCCCGCCGCCGAAGTCGTGCATTTTCAGCGTATCGATCCATTCCTTGGTGGACGGGCGCGTGACGAGGACGTTATCGCCCGGCTTGATCGTGTGGCCGGCGGGGAGGGTGAGGGTGTTGGCGTTGACGGGGACGTAGGCGTCGGTGATGGCGAGGGCGTCTTCGACCTGTCGATCCGCCTTTCCGGAGACGTGGATCAAAGGCCGGCGGTCGAGGCCGGTGGCGAGCAGCGTCGTCTCGCCACTGCCGCGCAGGACGATGCCCGAGGCGCTCAGCCTAAGGTTGCCGTTGATCGGGTACACGCCGTTCGGGATGAGCAGCGCGCCACGGTAGCCGTCTTTGTCAGCGGGGAGCTGCGCGAGCTCGTCGATCGCGGCCTGAAGGTTGGCAGTGTTGTCCTGCTCGGGATCGAGCGCGAGCAGCTTTGCGGGAACGGTCGGGATCGCCTCGCCGGCGCGATAGCCGGCGTAGGAGTAATCGGGAACGCGGTTGCCGCGCTCGTCGGCGACGTAGCTGAGCTTGCCGTCCTTGTCGCGCTGCACGAGCGGCGGCTCGACCTTCGGCTTGGTCGTCTGCGCGATTGCGGCGCAGGCGAACAGCGAGATCGGCAGGAGCAACACGAGCGGCGGCTTGCGGTTCATCAGGGCAACTCCACGATGACAGGATCAAACAAATCGGATCGATGCGCCTGCCGGCCATCCACTTCGATCGTCAGGCCGCTGTTGTGACGGTAGCGCGAGCCGTCGCGATCCCAGGTGATCGTGAGCAGGCGGCCGTGGTAGGGCACGCGGTCGAGGCGGAAGTAGTCCCACGCGCCTTCGGGCAGCAGCGGGCTGAGTTCGAGCCGGTCGTCGTCCCGCGCCAGCACGCCGATCAGGCCGTTGATGACGAGGTCGCAGTAGGTGGAATGGTTGTAGTAGCTGGACCGCGGGTTGTCGCCCTTCAGCCATTCGCCGGTGATCTCGCAGTGATATTCGCCGATGTAGGGCTTGCCGTTCTTGTGATGGGCGCGGGCGTAGGTCTGCATTGCGGCGAGGTAGTCGGACCTGGAGACGAAGGATTGGTTGTCGTATCGCAGCACGTTCGCCAAGCCCTCAAGCGTTTGCGACGTCGCGAACGGCCACACCGCGCCGTCCCACTCGCACCGGCCGACGCCGTGGGAGCGGAACTTCGGGTGACGCCGCTCCGCCGTCGTGATGCCGCACGGCGCCTGGAAGCCCTCCTCATCGGTCAACTGCTTCCACGCGATCGATTTGTCTGAATCCGGCAGGCGGAACACCCACGGCACGAAGCCGATCTCCTCCCGCGCGTCCGACAGCGATCCTTCTTCAAACTGGGCTTTGAAGAACTGCGCTTCGTCGTCCCACAGCTTGGATTGCACGAGTTGCTTCAGCTTCGCGGCCTTGGCGCGGAAGGTTTCGACCACCTCCGGCCGTTTCGCCATCTCCGCGATGCGCGTGATCGCCAGCGCGTTGCCGTACATATAGCTGCTGATCGTCGGCCGGGCGTTCTTGTGTTTGCGGGAGCCGGTGATCGACTCTTCCATGCCGTCGCGTACGTCGAACTGCCAGAACAATCCGTCCGGCAGTTGCTTCTCCGATTCCCACTGTGCGTAGTCGGCGATCAGCTCGTCCAGCAGGCAGGTCACGAAGGCGAAGTCGCCGGTGACCTTCGCCCGTTCGAGCAGCGCCCAGGCGATCCAACTGCTGTAGTTGTGGAACTTCGGCTCCGGCTTGCCGTCGTTCGAGCGGAACCAGAACAGCGCGTATTCGTCGATCGGCCGCTGGTCGCGCAGCCAGCGCGCTTCGGCCAGGTGATGGCCGGTCGCGCAGCTGATCGAGTTGTGCGAGCCGGCGTGACGCACATCGGTGATGAACTCCGTCACGATCGTGCCGGCCGGCGTGGATTTGAGATGCTTGCGGAAGGTCCACCATCGGTAGTAGTAGATCTCCTCGATCGTCTTGTCCGGGCAATCGAACAGCGGAACGTTCGCCTCCATCCAATCCAGCGCGGCGGCGTTGGGGACGAGGTTGATCACCTGCTCGTCGTCATCGGCGTTGAACCGATGGACGTACTCGGACATGGGCGAACTGACTGGCATGTCGTGCTCTTCCGCTCTCTCGCTCGGGCGACGCATGGCGTCGTCCCTACACTCCGCGACCCGCATCGCGCTTTTTCAGTGCGGCCGACTGCGGAACCACGCCGACGATGACGAACGCGCCCTCGCCGCGTAGCTCCAACTTCTGCCGGCCGGCATTGTACCGCAGGGCGTAGATGTCGAGAGGCGGAAGTTTGCCGTCGATCGCGATTGCGTTCTGCAATACCGGCTCGGTGCCGCCCAGGTCTTCGGCGTCGGCGTCGGTTTCGAGGTCCGGCGGCTGGCGCCAGGCGGCGTCCTTCGATTTGAAATACCCGACCAGCACGTAAACCGGCTCGGCCACCTCGATTTCGACGGGCGCGTACGGCCGATCCTTCGCGAATCGAATGCCCGTCAGCCCGGCGATCTCCGGCGCGACGGACCGGATCGCGTTCTCCTGATCGGCGAACACCGCCGCCCCGAACTGCACCTCGTACATCTCGCCGACGTCGCCCACCACCTGCATCGACGCCTTCGGCCATCGCTTGATGCCGGTTTCATCTATGTCGTCACCTTTGCCCGATTCGATCCGCTTTACGCGGTCGTCGAACTCCTCCAATTCAGTTTCGTACAGCGACACCAGTTGCCGCCAGTGATAGTTCGCCGGCTGCCCGTCCATCCCGCCGGCCACGGGGATGCGGCGCTGGCTGGTCTGCATGGTGTTGGCGAAGTGATAGGCCTTGTCGGTCAGCTTCGCGAGCGCGCGATAGTGCTCCAGGCTCTTGGCCAAATGCTCGCGGGCCTGGCGCATGTCCTTCACGTCCTTGCTGTAGCCGTAGCGCAGCACGCACAGGGCGGCGTTGGCCTTCTCGGCGTAGTTGAGCGACATCGCCTGGATGCAGTACACGTCGTTGCGAACGCGCTCGAACTCCTCGCGGTTCCTGGTGACGAACGCCGACGCCTGATCGATCGCCTTCACCGCTTTGTCGGAAAACGCAATGATCTCCGCGACGATCTGCGGCGGGGTTTCGCCGTCGTGGGGGAGGTTCTTCCATGTCCGCTCGGCGTACTCCTGCAGCCGCTCGCCGGGCGGAGACTGCGATTCCCATAGCTCCTCGAATGGCCGATATTTCGACGGATCGACGAGTTGGTCCAGCAGCATGCCCAATGCCATCGTCTGTCGGTTGCCCTCGGTAATGCCAAATCGCCGAAGGATGCGCGGGGCGCACTCGCCAGCATCGTTGAGCGCGTCGAGAATGTGTTCCGCTGCGTTGGGCGAACCGTAGACGGTCGTGAGTCGGCTGGTCCAGTAGGCCCGGTCGCTGGCCGGATCGTGATCCGGGTTCCACGCGTAGCGGGCCCACGCCTCATACCACATCCAGTCCCGATCGATCTGCTTCAGCGGTGGGCTGGCGATGTCCGGCGCGTCGGGCCACGCCCAGTAGGCCAGCGGATACAGGTGCAGGCCCTTGCAGCCCAGCCGGTCGCGCGACGCCTGCACGCATTTCTGGATGAACCGCTGCGCCCCGTATCGAAACGGCTCCAGGTTCGCCAGGATGTGTACGTTGCTGACGTGCGTGGAGCCCAGCGTGCTCATCGCCAGGTGCACCTGCTGCCTCACGCCGCGCGGCTCGTGCGTGGTGAGCGATTCACCGTTGAACTTCGCCTCGGTGTAGAGGTTTTTATACACCTTCAACGCATCCGGCATGATCTTGCGAAGATCGGTCGCGTGCGTGCGAATGACCACCGGCGGCTCTTCGGTCAGGCCGGCGAGCTTCATGCCGTCCTTGATGCCGGAGAGGATGACGTCGCACAGCCAGTATCGCTGGTTGTCGATGCCCTGAAGCGCCTCGCCCAGGCAGGGCATGATGCCGACATGCGGATATTCCTTCACGAACTCCGTCAGCGCCTTGCGCGTGTAGTCCGACGATTCGGGCGTCGGCGCTGTCAATTGTGTTTGCAGGCCGTGATGGTCGGCGAAGGGTTTCGGCAGCAGCAGGCTGTAGAAATTCTGCACCACCCATACGCCGCGCCGATCGGCCTCCTTCGTGATGTGGTGGAACATCTCGACGTTGTGGCGGAAGACGTCCTCGGTCACCTCGAGGGCGTATTCGTATCCCGGCACTTTCACCAGCGACGAGAACGGATGTCCGTTCCAGAGGAACAGCACGTTCATGCGCTGATCGCAGACGTAGTCGAGGTATTCGCTCCAGAAGGATTTGTCGTAGAAGAACGGGAATAGTTCCGGCGTGTACGGATATTCGTATACCTTGCGGCCGGGGAGGATGAAGGTTTTCTGCAGGCCGATCACCGCGCCGCGAAGCGTGAAGACGGGCGCGTCATGGGTCGCGAGCGGTTGATCGTTCTGTGCGCGGCGGGCAAGGTCGAGCGCGCCGTAGAGCAGGCCGGAATCGTCGGAAGCGGTGAGCAGGACATGTTTCGGTTCACGTGACTCGATCCGATAGCCTTCGCGGGCCAGGCCGGGGGCGATCCTGAGCGTGACGTTCAGCTTATCGCCGATCGCGACCTTCAACCGTTCCGCCGCATACCGAACCCGCGGCGACGAGCTACCTTCGACTACGATCGACATCCTCTTCCTCGCTCAGAGTTGGAATTGGCCGCGGAGGCACAAAGGCACAGAGGAAATACAGCAGAAGGGGACACCACGGAGATTTCACAAATCATACGCGGATCGGAATGTTTCATTCTACGTTCGCGCCATCCGTGAAATCCGCAGTTTTCTTTGTCTTCTCGTCTCTGCGCCTCTTTGGCCAATCCATTTTTACGCTTCGCCGTAGATGTGCTGGCCGTTCCGATAGACCACGCCATCGGCGAGGCGTTTCAGCCGGATCGCCAGCCACTTGTTGCCGGGCAGTTGAATCTTCGGCATGCCCTCGGCGTGATAGCGGTAGGTGGTGTCGCAGATGACCTTGAACACGCCTTCCACCGGCGTGACGGTCATGTTCCACGTGTCCAGGATCTCGGCGGTGAACTGCATGCCGGCGCTGAGGCCCTGGCGGGGCAGTTCGAACAGCCATTCGGTCGGCGCCTCATGGCCGAAGTAGACGAGGTAAAACTCGCCCGGCTGGCCGGCGGTGCGGTGATCTTGCCACTTGTCGATGGGCTCGATGCCCGCCTTCGGGCCTTCTTCCATCACCCGGCGGAGGAACTTCAATCGTTCGGGGCTCTGCCCGTGCAGCCTGCCGCCGCGCGCCCACCAGATGACGTCGTCGGGATGGCGATAGGTTTCGCCGTGTCCGACGTACGTTCCGGCGATCGTGCCCTGCCAGAAGCGGTAGGTCATCTCCTGGGGCGCTAGCTCGCCCCATCGCTGCGAGATATTGCCTTCGTACTTCACCTCGTCGAAGACGACGGGCTTTCGATAGCAGTCGCGATAGATGATCGCCCGGCCGGCGTCCTCGACCGCAGAGCCATTCTGGATGCTCGCGTGCGTCACCCAGGGCTTGTTGTGGTCGTAGATCAGCGTGCCGTTGTGGATCGAGCGAAGGTGATCGTACGGGTCGTGTTCGACGATGATCTGGAAATACCGATCCCAGTCGGCCGGACGTTTTTCCTTCATGAAGTCGAACTCGTTCGCCACCGACCACCAGACGTTCCGATACGCCGACAGGCGCGCCAGCAGGTACTTGAGATACCGATCATCGGCGGCGGCGTCCATCCGGTCGAAGCCCCAGTGGCCGACGTCGTAGGGGTGAAACAGGATGACGTCCGCCTCGATGTTCATGTCGCGCAGCTGCGCGACCAGGCCTTCGAAGTGCTGGAAAAATTCGGGGTTCAGCCGTTCGGTGTCCCACTCGCCGGTGGGGAGTTTTTCGAACGGGTAGTGAGCCGGCTCGTTGCAGTTGTAGGCGTACCGCTTCGGGAACACGCACATGCGGATCTTGTTGAACGGCGAGTTGCGCAGGGTGTCGAGCGTCTGCTGTTCGAGGGCGTCGCCCTGATGGGCCCAGGCGTATGCCGTCGTGCCGATCTGCCTGTAGGGCGTTCCGTCGGAGTAGGCGAAGTGGAACGTGTTCGCCACTCGCACCATGCCGTGATTGGCGGGCGACGCCTCCAGGCATGTCAGCGCGCCCGTTCGGCCTGCCAGTGTCGGGACATTACTTCGCGTTTCGTAGGACCAGAAACCGGTCTTCAACGGCATGAAGCGAATCTTGTAAATACCATTGCCGTCGTAGAAGCCGTCGACTTCGATCCACTCGGAGCCCTGCTTGAAGACGGCGGACAGCTCGACGTCAACGAATGGGTTGCCGCTTGACGGGCCTTCCAGCACGACTTCGTGAAAGTCGTATTGCTCCACGGTCGCGGCTTCCACCAGCGGCATGGAGATTCGTTTTTCCAGCGTTCGTTCCAGCACTTCCATACAGCACGTTCCTCTTCTGGAGGGACGCGGATCTCTGTTCGCCTCACTCCGTTCCTCAGACAGTACCCCGATCATCCGGGGGGAGCAGTTCGATTATGCGGAGATTCTTTGCGATCTAGCGCAACGCAGAAGTGTAACCGTTGTGCCGGATTGGGATTTGACACATGGTTGGGCGGAGGTTTAGCGTACTTTCTCGATGCTGACGACGCGCGCCAGAAGGCAAAGAAGGATGAACCGGGAATGGCTGTTTTTTCCGGGCGATATTCCCACGCCAATCTCCAACCGGCATCTCGCGGCGTACATGGCAAACAAGGCTGGGTACGCCCCCGGGCCGGCGCGGGGAAATTTCGACGATTCGGAGTGGCGTAAAATTGGCCTGCCTCACGACGCGTCGATCGAAGGCGCTTACGACCCAGCGCACCACGTGAACAGCGGCTTTCTGCCGCGTCGCGTCAGTTGGTATCGAAGGCATTTTCACGTCGAGTCGTCGATGAAAGGCCGATCGTTGCGGCTGCGTTTCGACGGAATTGCCACGCACGCAACGGTTTACGTCAACGGCCACCTGCTGCACCGCAACTTCTGCGGCTATACCCCCTTTACCATTGACTTCACCGATGTCGCGCATTACGACGCGATCAACACCGTCGCCATCCGCGCCGACGCCACTTATATGGAAGGCTGGTGGTACGAAGGCGAGGGCATCTATCGCCACGTCGATCTGATCGACACCGCCCGCGTTCACATCGCCGAAGACGGATTCTTCGTGCGCCCGCAACAGATCGACGTCGATCGATGGGACGCGGACATTCTCATATCAGTTTCGAACGCAACTGATATGAGAACCGACGCCCATCTCACCGTCCGGCTGATCGATCCGTCCGGGCGCGAAGCGGGCACGGCGGAGGGCGTTTGCACGCTTGTTCCACGAAGCGAAACCAACTGGAATACATCCATCCGCATCGATAAGCCGCATCGATGGTCGCTGGAATCGCGCAGCCTGTATCACGCCCGCGTGGAGGTTCGCGTGGACGGGCAGTTGATCGACGACGACGTCGTGCGGTTCGGCTTTCGCACGATCCGGTTCGATGCCGATCGCGGTTTCTTCCTTAACGATCAGCATGTCCGGCTCAACGGCACGTGCAATCACCAGGACCACGGCGGGCTCGGCGTGGCGGTGCCGGAATCGATCCTGCGCTTTCGCATTCGCCAGTTACAGAAGATGGGCTGCAACGCCTACCGGTGTGCGCACCATCCGCCGTCCCGCCAGTTTCTCGACTTGTGCGACGAGATGGGCCTGCTGGTAATGGACGAAAACCGCAACTTCGGCACGTCGCCCGAACACCTGCGGCAACTCGCGGCGATGGTGCGGCGTGACCGGAGCCACCCAAGCGTGATCCTCTGGTCGATTTGTAACGAAGAATCGATTCAGGGCACGCCGCAGGCCGCGGAGATCGCCAAAGGCATGAAGGCCGAACTGCTGAAGTACGACCCCTCACGTCCCGTGACCGCGGCGATGAGCGGAGGCATCCTGGTCGAGAACGGCATGGCGGACGTATGCGACGTGCTGGCGTTCAACTATCAACTGCCGTTGTACGACGACTTCCGCGCTCGTTTTCCCGACAAGTGTATCGTCGCCGCAGAGACCCATTGCGCGCAGAGCACACGAGGCGAGACGAAGACCGACGTGGCCAAACATCGTTTCGGCGGCTACGACGAAGATGCCGCCCCGTGGGGCGCCACCGCGCGGACGACCTGGCGAGCATTGAAGGATCGGCCGTACGTCGCGGGCATTTTCGTCTGGACGGGCTTTGACTATCGCGGCGAGCCCAGCCCGCACGAATGGCCGAGCGTCATGTCGCATTGGGGACTGCTCGATCTGTGTGGTTTTGAAAAGGACGCAGCCTATCTTCACCGCGCCTGGTGGACGGCCGAGCCGTTCATCCACCTTCTGCCGCCGCGCGATGGCCAGGTGAAGGCGTATACGAACTGCTCCGAGGCGGAATTGATCGTCGATGGCCGATCGATCGGCAGGAAAGCGATCGATCCGATCGAGATGGCAGAGTGGGATGTGCCGGAGTCGTTCAACGAAATCGAAGCGCGTGCCTTTTCCCCCTTTCCCGGTACGCCGGATGAAGGTCGAGTCCCTCGTGCGGTGGCAAAAGGCCCTCTCCCGGCGTACCGGGCGAGGGGACTGAATTTGACGGTTCATCCGTCCGCCGACGCGGACATTTTCGCCGACGGATCCTGCGCCGTGCCGATCACCATCGCCGGGGCGTCGGATCGGTGCGTGACGATTACGGTCGAAGGTGAAGGCCGGCTGATCGGCCTCAGTTCCGGCGATCCGACCGGGCACGATCATCCGAAGGGGGGCGACGTCACGCTATTCCACGGCTTGGCGCAGGCGATCGTGCAGACCACCGACGTTGCCGGTGATATCCGCATTATCGCGCGCTCCGCGGATGGTGAGGCGACGCTCTCGCTTCGGTCGACGCCTGCATCGCCCGTGCCATCCGTGCCGGCGGCGAAACGGCGGCACCTTGTATCGGACTGGCAGATGACGCGCGTCACGCCGGATGCGCCGGATATCCCGACGGCCATCGATGTCACCGACATGAACACCTTCGAGCGCATCGAGCCTCATCCCGACGGCCAGCCCGCGTGGAAATCGGCGGTGGGATACGCGCTTTACCGGGCCAACTTCAAGCCGCCCAAACGCATCCAGTCGCAAGGCGGAAAGCTCGTCTTCCACGGCGTTCGCGGGTCGGCGGAGGTGTTTCTCGACGGCAGGCTGGTCGGGCAAGGCACGGGCGAGGCGATGACGATCGATCTTCCCGCGCCGGCGGCGCCGGGCGTGTTGTTCGTCCGCATGTCGTCCGCATCATCCGGCGTGGTTGGTTTGACCGGAGAGGTCGAGTTAGTTTAGAGCGTTGAAGCCACGTTTTACGTTTCATCGGCACAAAAGGCGAACCACTGTGTATCCGATCCACCTGACCTGTGATCATGCCACGAATCCACTTGTGATCGAAACCGAGCGTCCGCTGTTGCGCTGGCAACTCGCGGCCGAGCCTGACACGTTTGCGCAGCAGCAGACGGCGTACGAGATCGGCGTCGCCAGCACGCCGGAATTGTTGGATCAGGATCAGTTCGACCTGTGGACGAGCGGCCGAGTGGAGTCTGATCAGATGTCAGCCCTTTACGCCGGTCGGCCGCTGGACGACGCGGCCAGCGCGTTCTGGAAAGCGCGCGTGTGGGATCAGCATCGTCAGCCGTCGCGATGGTCGGCGCCGGCGACGTGGACGGCGGGACTGAAACGTTGGACCGCGCAGTGGATCGGGACCGATCTGCCGTTCGGCAAGCAGCACCTGCTGCCGGTGTTTCGCAAGTCGATCGAGATCGCCAAACCCGTGTTGCGGGCAGTGCTGTTCATCACCGGCCTCGGCCAGTGCCACGCGACGCTCGACGGGCGGCCGATCAGCGATCATTTCCTTGAGCCGGCGTGGAGCGATTACGACAAGACCGTTTACTACGTTGCTCACGACTTGACCGCCGATCTCACGCCCGGATCGCACACGCTTGACGTGCTGATCGGACACGGCATGTACAACGTGCTCGGCGGGCGATACACGAAGTTCAAGCGATCGTTCGGCCCGCACCGACTGCTCGCGGAACTGCACCTGACCGACGAGGACGGCGAGACGCAGATCATTCCGACCGATCTGACGTGGCAGGTCGCCGCCTCAACGACCACCTTCGCCTGCATCTACGGCGGCGAGGATTGCGACGCGATGCGGACGGCGGAGGGGTGGCGAAACGCCGTGCGGGTCGATCCGCCGAAAGGACGGTTGGTTGCCCAGGATTCGCCCCCGGTTCGGCCGCAAAGGCGATATGATCCGGTCCGCGTTACGCCGCTGCCCGACAATACGCAACTCGTTGATTTCGGGCAGAATATGGCGGGGCAATTCGCGCTAAGCATAAAGGGCGAGCGAGGGGCGAAGGTCACCATCAAGCCTGCTGAGCTTCTGAATCAACACGGCCGAATCACCCAGCAGCACACCGGCAGTCCGGTGAGCTATTCCTACACCGTTCACGGTGGCGGAAAAGAGGAGCACTGGCAACCGCGGTTTGCGTATACCGGATTTCGCTATGCCGAGATGCGCATCGAAGGCAACGCCCGCGCCCGCCTGGCGGCCGACTTCGTCCATGCCGACGCGCCGGTGGTAGGGCGGTTCGATAGCTCCGACGAACACCTCAACCGCATCCACACGCTTATCAACAAGGCGATTCAGTCGAACCTTCAGCATGTCCTGACCGACTGCCCGCACCGCGAAAAGCTCGGCTGGATCGAGCAACTGCACCTCATGCAGCCGTCGGTGATGTGGAATTACGACCTGTCGCGCTACCTGCACAAAGTCTGTCGCGACATGCGCGATGCGCAGCATGAGAACGGGATGATCCCGACGATCTGTCCGCAATACACTCAGTTCCAGCCGCCGTGGGACATCTTCAACGACTCGCCCGAATGGGGCGCGGCCGCGGTCATCACGCCGTGGCAGGGGTATCAGCGATACGGCGACGCGCGGCTGCTTGAAGACAATTATGAGATGATGCGCCGTTACGCCGATTACCTGACCTCACGGGCGAAGGATCACATCGTCGCGTATGGCTTGGGCGATTGGTTCGACATCGGCCCGGGCGAGCCGGGATTCGCCAAGCTCACCAGTCTCGCCACCACCGGCACGGCGATGTACTTTCGCGTGTCGCAAGTGGTATCGCGCGCGGCGGCGGCCCTGGGCAAGCCGTCAGATGCCGATCGCTATGCGGAGTTGGCCGACCGCATTCGCGAGGCGTTCAACGGCAGGCTGTTCGATCCGCAAACGCTCCGCGTCGATACGGGCAGCCAGTGCGCCTCGGCGATGGCGTTGGCGCTCAAGCTGGTGCCGCCGCAGCACAAGGCGGAGGTATTAAAGCAGTTGATCGATGATGTTCGCCAACGCGACAACCACATCACCGCCGGCGACATCGGCTTCAACTACGTGGTACAGGCCCTGAGCGAGGCCGGGCGAAACGACGTGATGCTCGATTTGCTTCGCAATCCCACCCCGCCAAGCTACGGCAGCCAGCTCGCCGCCGGCGCGACGACGCTGACCGAGGCGTGGGATGCCAACCCGCGCGTCAGCCAGAACCATCTGATGCTCGGCCATGCCGAAGCCTGGTTCTGGGAATCGCTCGGCGGGCTGTCGATCGACCTTACCCAAACCCCCGCGATCACCTTGCGGCCGCACCTTCCGCACGATATCGCACGCGTTGATGTCGAGCACGACGGCGTTCTAGGTACCATTGCCGTCCGAGTGGAACGTATCGGACGGCGCGTTCACCATCGTATCACTCTCCCACCTAACACGTCGGCGGTGGTGGAGTTGCAGATGCTTTCTAACCAACGACTTCTCAGCTTACCGATCGCCGCCAACAAGCGACCGATCGACTTTGCATCTACTGAAGTTGGACGCCTACGAGGGATTGCATTTTCCGGCGTGAGTGTATTCGAAATCGTCGCCGACTGATTTCTACCTTCGCTGATGCTGATTACAGAACACATAAAACCAGCCTGTTTTCCACAAAAGCAATTGAAAATACCCCTTAAAGCACGTCAGGAAGGGTTGCGCTGGATCGTAAAAATGCAACGTGATTTCGTAACGTAATTGTTAACAACCGTGTCATATTAATATCCATATCGTGATGGGCGGCGGAGCGAACAGTATTCGTCCTACCACTTTTCCGGATCGGGTGGGTTCGTCCTACGGCGACCAAATCGGTCTGATCTTCTTTCGGCGAGAAGTACGCTTGTCAAGATAAATATTGCGGATGCAATAGCAATATTGCAGGCACATCGTTTTCCAGGAGGAGTTTGATGCGAAATCTGACAGTTATCTCAAATGCCGCTTGGGCTACACTAGCCATGAGCGGCTTGTTGCACGCTCAGTACACGGGTATTTCCACGTATGACGGGCCTCTTCCGGCGTCTGATAACCTTACCGTCAATTGGAACTTCCAGGCAGATCCGGAAAATGCGCCGTTGGTCTACGACTACTGGTCTGATGATGCCCTTCCAACGACGACATCGCTGGTACAACTCCCCATCAACAACGAAGCGTTTAATATTACGCTCGCGACGAATGGCCCGCGTACGGTCTACGCATTGAACCTCGGAGCCCCCGCAAATTCCTCGATGGGCGCGAGAAGCTGGATTGTTTCAGGAAGCGTTGCTAACAGTCTGTCGCTGACCAGTCAGGATAGCTTTTCGGACGCCGGTACATCCCGCGCGATGGCCATTGACGTCTCGGCGACGACTACCGGTTCGACCTCCGGCAGCGACCGACTTCGCCTTACGACTCCTATTGTTCTTGGCAGCGGTAGTGAGGGGCCTGGGATTCATTACGCGTATTTCAGCAACACCCTGGCAGACGCGGCGCTTGCGACGGAAAACCGCATTACGCAGGCACCGGGTACAACGTGGGGCTTGGTCTATGCTGGCAATAGGCGTATCGAAGCGAAGGGGGGCAATTACCTGTCGCATGGATATTCGTTGTCCGGTGGCATCACGGTTGAGGATGGAGCGCACGTCCGCTTCTACAACAATTTCCTGCAGGACAACGATGGTACGTCCGGTGATTTGAACCTCAACGGGGCCGGTCAGTTTCGCATCAGCCAGAATAGCGGACAGATCGTGTTCAACGGCATCCAGGGAGCGAGTTCAACCTCGATTCTCACGACTCAGGCCAGTAACCGCGATCTGGTGATCGGGGCTGGGGATGGAAACGGCAGTTACGCAGGTTTAGTCACTGGCGGCATCAACATTTACAAAGTGGGGAACGGCCAGCAGGTGTTCAGCAACGAGGCGAGCACCTTTAACGGAAACCTGGTGATCTCCGAGGGGGCAATCAGTTTTTCAACTATCGCGAATGCTGGCACGGCCAGCAGCTTGGGGAACGGAAATAACAATGCTTCTGGCATCACGTTCGATGGTGGAAAGCTTGTCTATACCGGGGCGGGCAGCACTTCAAATCGCACGTTCACCATCGGTCTTCGCGGAGGAACCATTGAAGCCAATGGTACTGGCGCATTGGTGCTTGGGAGCACCTCTTTCGGCGCCATTGCGACGGATACGGCTTTCAGCACCGGTCGCCATTCTGCGACTGCTTCGACCACAGTTGCTGGCATGCTTGCGATCAATGGATTGTCCGACCTGCTTCCGAACCTGACGGTGTCGAGTTCCAATGTTACGGGTCTCGGTGGGGCTCAGGAAATCACCAGCCTGGATGCAAACACGGGCACGATGGAACTCACGACGGGTTCCGTGGGTGCTCCTGGAAGCGGCGTCGGTGCTCCCCTGTTCACATTTACGTCGTCTGCCGCCGTTGATCGCTCGCTCAACCTGACTGGAACCAGCACGGCAAATAACACCATTGCCGCATCGCTGGCGGACAGCTCCCTGGGTAAGGTTGGCGTGGTCAAGTCGGGTACGGGTAAGTGGATTCTTGATAACCCACAGTACATGAGCGGTGACGTAACGGTGAACGCCGGTACCCTTGTTGTGGATGGCGATACGGTTGCCGCAGCGAACATCACGGGCAATCTCACGACGAACAACGCCGTAGTTACTGGGGTCTCAAGCACGGCTGGTCTGGTCGTAGGGCAACCCGTGACAGGTGTTGGCATCGCGGTCGGAGCGTCGATCCGCAGCATTGACACCGTCAATGGCACGATCACCCTTTCACATAATGCCACTACCACTAGTACCGGGACATCTCTCGCATTAGAGGCGGGCACCGGCAGTGGTTTGGGCAGCGTGACCGTTAACGACACTGGCGCTTTCGTCAATAACAAGAGTCATTACGTAGGCGGCAATGCTCAGGCGGCTGGCGCGGCTTCGAGCTTGGTCGTCAACACTGGTGGTACTGCGACGGTAACCGAGACTTTGAAAGTTTGGGGAACCGGTTCGGTGGCGGTCCAGGGAAGCCTTACGGTCGGCAACATTCTCAGTGATGGTAGCGTCTCGATCACCAATGATGGCCTTCTCACGGTTTCTCAGAGCAATCCGGCTCCGCAAGGCGATGATGCCAAGACTAGCGTTCTGAGCAGTCTGTCGATCGCCAACAATGGCGCTGTGATCGATCCGGCGACATTTCGGGAATATTCGGGCACGCTGGACTTGGTCAACAACGATCTGATCGTGCGTGGCGGCTTGCTGACCGAGATCGAAGATATGATTCGGGCTGGCCGAGTAGAGTTGGGCGGAAGTGGTAAGGGCATTACCAGCAGCGAGTCGCAATTCGGTATCTATGCCGGGGTGACTACTTTGGGCGTCATTCAGAATGACGATGGGTTTGGCAATCCGATTTACACCGAATGGAACGGGGTTAGCGGTTTAGGTATTGCAGACATTCTGATCAAGTATACGTGGTACGGAGACGCAGATCTTAGCGGCGTTGTCGACGATTTTGATTTCGCGTTGCTCGACGCCGGATATACCGGCGCGGGCACTGGCTGGTTCTACGGCGACTTCGATCTGAACGGCTCGATTGACGATGTCG
>JBBCIV010000135.1:0-35894 GCA_037189665.1 Phycisphaerae bacterium
GTACGGCTTGTTGATCCACTGGCTGGCGCTGAAGCTGTTGTCGTCGGTGTTGTGGACGCGAAGCTGGTAAAGCCCGGCGTCGAACGAATCGGGGATGAGGGCTGTGATGTTCGTCCCGGATTTCGTCAGGATGGGGATGACGACTTCATCGTCGGTCGGATCGACGGTGCCGGATTCGACGAGGCTGACGCGAACTTCCGGGGCGCTTCCGAAATCCCAGCCACGGATGTTGATCACCTCGCCCGGGTCCGCCGAATCGGTAACGGCGAACACCGCTGCCGCCAGCAGCCGACGGGCCTCCAGTGGCTCCAGGGGCACGGTGTGTTTCTTTTTCTGTCCTATCGAAGGCTTGGCAAGCCGACGGACGTTAGCAGCACGACGATACAAATGGTTCCAGTTCATGACCGCTCCTTCGCAATGGGCCGGCCGACGCTGATGCGCGCGTCCTGATTGCGTCAGGAAGACAACGCGCACATCCACAACATCGACCCGCCGCGAACCTCAGCCACCGCTCGCCTCGGATATGACTTGCACCGCGGCGTGCAGGGTGGCCTTCCTCTGTTCCACAAGGTCAGATCAAACCAAAATTAATTCGTTAATTGCTAAAACAGGTATTTTTACGGCATTTGACGGCGAACACCTCCCGCGCGACAGGGTCGCGCCGTGTGAACTGATGGAAATGGGTTACCGTTCGTGACTTCCGCCAGACTCAGCCGCTGCTTCGCCTGATGAGCGACCAGTCGGACTCCGAATAGCCAAATTTAATCATATTTATTTCACAACAACAATATGATTCTTATATTTTTTATAAACTTTCGTTCTTTTGATTGGTATCTTTAGGGAAGGCCGTGGTTTGGAGGAATTGGAAACGCTGGCTGGAACGGCTAGTGAGGAGGTCCGTTTTATGGTTTCGCGTTGCACAACGGTGATGGCGGGTCTGATCGGCTACAGCGGTTCGCTATGGGCGGTAGCAGGAGAGCCGATCGATGTCCTGAAGCTGGACGCGCCGCTGAAAGTAGACGGCGCCGATGCCGATTGGCCTGCGAAAGCCGTCGCGCTTCCGCTATTGGGGAACGACGGCAAGGCCAGCGTCCGCCTCGCCGCAGATAAGGCTTACCTTTATGCGTTCATCCACGTTCACGACGCCAGTCCGCTGAAAAATACGGCGCAGCAACCGCAGGAATCGCTCAAAGGGGGAGATGCGATTTCGATTTTCCTGGGCGACGAGCAGCAACGGCAACGTGTATTGATCGCGTCGCGACAGGGCAATACTGAGGTGTTCGCCCACCGCCCTAAGTCCGAGCAAAAGCGGCCGCACACGTTCACGTCGCCGGTTGGGGAGGCGAAGTTCGATTTCGTTGGCCCGCTCCCAAGCGCCGAAGCCGCTTTAATGGCGTCGGCGACGGGTTACGTCGCGGAGGTGGCGTTGCCGTGGAAATCGCTCGGCTATGCCTCGATGCCCGAAAGCTTTCCGTTCGACGTGCAGGTCATCTTCTCCGATCCGGCCGGCACCACCAACGTCGGCAGTGTCTGGCTGAACGCGGTGAACAGTCCCGCGCAGACCGTTGAAGATCTGCCCACCGAAGCTCGGCTATATCCCGAAACCTGGGGGGTCGCGCGGATCACCGCCGCGCCCAGCAACACGCGTAAGGCGATCGTCAATACGACTGCCAACGTTGCGCCAGGCATTCCGATCGAGATCGACCTTCCTGCCGACGGCAAGGTGAGCGTGGTCGTGCTGGATCAGAACGGCGCGATCGTCCGCGAACTGATGGCCGCCGCTGACCGGAAAGCTGGCAAGCTTCGCCTTGAGTGGGATGGTCGCGACCGCTACGACGAACCGCTGCCGCCCGGCGCATATCGCTGGAAGGCGATCCAGTTCGACGGTATCCACGCTAAGTTTCTCGGTAGCGTAGGCGCCTCGGGCCGCCCGCCCTACCGCACGCCCGACGGCCTCGGCGCGATCGGCGGCCAGCATGGCCGCCCCACCGCGCTGGCGTCCGACGCTGGCGGCGTCTACATGTCCAACGGTGCCGAAGAAGGCCAGCCCGCGATGCGCAAAATCGACGCCCGCACCGGAAAAGCACTCTGGAAACGCGGAGTTGGCGGCTTCGGCGCCGCCATGGGCATCGCGGCGGACGACGACGTCGCGTGCTTCATCAACATGGTTCGCGTGAGTCGCACCGAACGGGCTTACGATCTGGTTCGCATCGATCCGGCCACCGGCAAAGACGTCAACATGGGAAGCGCTCCGGCACGACTGCGCCTCGACGTGCCCGAAAAAGCCGAGTTCGGCGGCATCGCAATCGTCGGTCACATCGCCTGGTTCAGCGAGCCCAATGAAAACCGCATCCGCGGCGTTGATCTCCGCACGGGCCAATGGGCGACCGAACGAAAGATCAACAATCCCAAAGGCCTCTCGCGATTCGACGACAACACGCTGCTCGTCTGCGCCGAAGACCGCGTCGTGAAGCTCAACGTCGGCTCCGGCGACGTCTCCGTCGTGCTGGACAAGCTCGTCGAGCCGCGCCACGCCGTCGTTGATTCATCGGGCAACCTCTACGTATCGCAGTTGGGCGAGATGCAGCAGATCAGCAAGTTTGACCGCGCCGGCAAGCTCATCGCCCATCACGGCCGCGAGGGCGGAAAGCCGCGAGTCCAAAAGCAGTTCGATCCGCTGGCATTGGATAACGTGACCGTGCTGGCAATCGGCCCCGATCAGAACCTGTGGATGTGCGAATCGTCCAACGCGCCCAAGCGGTTCGTACGCATGTCCCTAGAGGGAAAGTGGCAGGAGGATTACTACGGCGCGGTGGCATACAACGTTTTCGGCCCCGACCTCGACGACTTCTCCACCGTCTACTACAACCCCGGCGGCAACGAGTCGGCGGTGCATTTCCTCCGCACCCAGATTGACTACGAGGCCTATCGCGCCAACCCCGAAGATCCCGCCGCCGCGTGGAAGATCACCGCATCGTACGATCTGACCGCCGCCGCAGACGGCATCACCACCAATCCACTCATGGTCAATCCCGCGCAGACCGGCTACGGCCATGTCTTCGCGTTCACGGGTCCGAACGGCAAGCGATATCTCTTCCGCACCTCCAAGGCCAACCGCGCCAAGACACCCGAAGGCGCCGGTCTCTGGATCTGGAACAACGATTGCTGGCAGCCCGCGGCGTTCCTCTCGCACGACGTTGAAAAATTCGGCAAAAGCTGGTCCGACGCCAACGCCGACGGCCTGCCTCAGGACGGCGAGCGATACGGCGAACTGCCCACGCGCACCTTCGCCTGGATCGATCGCAATCTCGTCCTGCACGGCTTCGACGGCACGCTCGCGCCGTCGTCGATCAACGCCAACGGCGTGCCAGTGTACGACGGCGGAACGTTCACGCCCTACTTCGCCGAGGGCGCGGAGGACTACCGCGTAGATTGGACGTTCGTCTCCCCCACTGCCGACGGGGCGGTGTACTACACCAGTAACGTCGGCCCTGGACGCAAAATGTCGTTCTGGGACCGCGCCGACGATGCCCGCGTCATGAAGGTGAAAGACGGCAAGACGGAGTGGATCATCGGCCAGCAGGCGGCCAAGCCTCAGCACGCCCAGTTTGCCACCATGTCGGGCATCGCGGGCATCGTAGATGACGTCATGCTGGTGCATAACGTCGAGCCGTCAAACTACGTCGCCATCACCACCGATGGCCTCACGCTGGGCGACATTATGCGCAACGAGAACGGCGAACGTCCGTCGGTCGGCCCGGATGTGATCAACATTGAAAGCTTTACCGGCCTGTACGCCAAGGACCCGAAGACCGGGCGTAACGTGCTGTTCGCGGTGTCGAGTGGGGATGATCGCATCCTGGAAGTCGTCGGGCCGAAACGCACGTCGCGGTTCGAAGGCGAGATCACGCTGAACACGTCGCGTCCGCGAGCAGCAAGCGATGCGATGATTCCGTATCAGACGTGGTATGGCAACAGCGTTCGCGAGCTTGGCATAGATGGCCGGACAACGGAATGGGAACCGCAGTCACGAGGGCTACCGCTCATCGACAATGGCGTGCTCACCGGCGACGTCCGCCTCCGCCGCGATGCCGGCAGCCTTTGCGTGCTGGCCAGCGTGCTGGATCGCAATCCATTCGAGGCGGGCGACTCGCTCGAAATCACGCTCGAATCGACCGGCGGCGAGAAGGCCGTCGCGAAAATCACGATCCAGCCCGATCCCTCAGCCAAAGACCGGTCAAGGCTGGCGATTCGCATCAATTACAACGGCAAAGACATCACGGTTGCCAACGCGAAGGCAGCGGTGGCAAAGCGGTGGTTTGACCTGGGCTATCGCATCGAAGCAGAAATCCCGCTTGATACGTTCGCCGGCCTGTCGATCACGACGCCACAGAAGTTCCGCCGTGGCGAAAAAGGCAATGCAGCCAATCGCGAGGCGCTGGTCATGCACGAGGAAACGCTTGCCGACCTGCCAAAATCACTGCAGCTCGGGATCCGGCTAACGCAGAACCGCGACGGCAAAAACCATGCCATTACTTGGCCCGCCAATGGCGGCACAGCGCAAGTGCAGGCGCCGTAGAATTAGAGGAGTCGGAACGTTGCGATCGTAAAGATCACGGTCAGCACGGCGAACAGTAGCGTGAGCGCCCAATCGCCTGCCCGCCAAAACCAGTGTGTATAGTACGGCTTGCTGTCGAACACGGCCTGCAGCGCCAGTCGCGCCGCCCAGAATACGAGGATATACGCGCACACGATCCGGCCAAGCCGTGTCGTCGCCAGTTCGGACGACGCGAACACGCACACTACGCCGTTGAACACGATCGCCATCACCACGTACGCCCCGTACGTCCAGAACATCTGCCGCAATAGCCTGGGCATAGGTGCGAATGCGGATCGCCAGTCCAATTTCAACGGCACCAATGCCGAAGCGATCAGCACGCTCCACTGTAGAAGTCCGCCGATAAAGATGAGAATGGCAAGCGTCATTCGTGGTAACTCAGTTCAGGGATAGGGCACGCAGCATTGGAACGACTACCCGTTCGACGAACACTGGCGGGAACAACATTGGCGCCGGCAACGCCACCGCCGCGATGGTCCAGGCTCGACCGCGCCACCGGCGGAATGGGACGGCGCGTTCCAGCAACATCGCTATACCCTGCCATATGAAATAAAGCGTCGGCAATCCATATCCACCGCGCGCCGGAACAGTGATAACCAACTCATGTACCACGCCGCTGACAAAAAAGCCGACGACAATCGCCCATCGCGGCCCAACACATCGCATGAGCGGTGCAAAAAGAAACCGATGCGTCAGATCGCGAAACGCGGTGTTCCATCGCTGCCCCCAGAACTCCCCCACCGACCTCGACAGCAGCGGCCGCCGCATCAGCGGCTTGGCATCGATGCCGCGCCACCGCCAGAAGCAACTCAGCAGGTGAAACAAGCCGAAATGCAGCACGCACACCATGCCGATCATCCCAAGCCAGCCAAACGCCATCGGTGCACAGCCAACCCATCGAATAGCCATCGTTACCAACGTTGCGCCGATCAGCGCGTTCACGCCGGCCTGTATTGCCTCCGCAGATCGGGGCTTAGCGGGCTTGACGGTTTGGCTAAGAAATGCTTCGGCGTCAAATCCGGGCCAAGCAAACGCATACGCCAGCCCGCGACCGCTCGCCCTCTCACCGTCACGGCGCGCCATCAACGTTAACATCTTGCAACCGGCAAAGATTGCAGTGGCGATTGCCCACATCAGCACCCATGGGGCGATGGTGTCCATGCACACATCATCGTCGCGTCGGGCAGCTACGGCGAACCAGCGTGCAATTATTGAAATGATGAAAGTTCAGTAGCGGCCGCACGTCGCTCAGATCAGTCCGTCTTCACGCGCAGGAAGATCACAGAGAACAGCCAGATGCCGCAGGCCACCAGCGCCGCGACGAACCAGCTTTGGTAAACCATCGGCACGTTGAACAGGTATCCAAACAGCGCGACCGCGGCGCTGACGTACATCGCGATGCCAAGCAGGCGGCCGCGGAAGACGGCGCCGATGAGCAACAGCAGGCCGGCAACCAGAATGGCCGATGGGATGATCGGATGAGTCAGCCGATTCGGCAGCATTGGCAGTTCAAACGGGGATTGGGTTGCCCGGTTTGCGCCGGCCTCCGTCGCCTGGATTTCGGTGATGGCGGCGTTCTTCAGATCTTTAACGCGTTCGGTAACGTCTTTCTGGTGCGTGGTGATGACCTCGTTCAGCGCCCCCTGGATAGCGGCGGTGTTGTTGAGGTTCCACCAGTGCGCGTAGGCCGCCAGCAGCACGAGCGCCAACGCCAGGCGCACCATCGGGCTGGCGATCATCTGCAACGGCGTTCCGTAGCGCCGGCGGAAATAGCTTTGCCTGACGTATTCGGGGGCGTGCTGCTGGTCTTTGTCTTCGCCGTCGTGCGCGCCATGGCCGGCGGTGATCATCGACATGGCGATCGACGACTGCGACAGGTCCGGCGACGCCGTCGCCTTGATGGAGGCGGCGGTCTCCTTCGCGCTGGGCGGGGCCGCCGTGGCGGCAAGGGATTTCTCGCTCACCCGGCGGACGACCTCGGCGCTGTTCACCAATCGCTGCGCGTTCTTGTTCGCCTGCTTGAGCGCAAGCTTCTCCTCCACGCCCTTGGCTTGCAACGCCTTCGCTTCCAGCTTCGCAAGCAGCCTTGCTTCTTTCAGTTGTTTGCGCGATTCGATGCGGTAATCGATGTACGCGATGGCCGGCTCGCGCCACGCGGCGAACTTCGGCCGGTCCTTGCCGCGTTCCTTGCCCCACACCTGCCGCGCCTGCAATTTGGCCTCGTAACCGAACAGGTTTTCGAAGAACTCCTCCCAATGCCGGCCGGAGAACTTGCAGACGAACTGGCGGATCGCGTTTTCGTCCAACCCCTTCAAACGCATCTGCTTGATGAGATGCTCGGCCTGCCGCAGATACGTCTCGCGATCCTTCGAAGCGAGGTTGTCGACCGTCCAGAAAAACGCCTGCGACAGCATCACCGCCAGCGCGCCGGCGAACACCCACGGCAGCCACAGGTTGAACGAGTAGAGCAGGAACCCGAAGATCGCCAACCCCGCCGTCCACAGCAGCCAATCGACGATGCCCGCACCGAAGACCAATTGCCTCAGCTTGCGGAACAGGTGCGTGCGTTTCGAGACGCCGATGGTGATCTGGTACGCCACCGTCGTCAGCACCGCCAGGCCAATCACCCCACCGACGAGGTTCGTCTTCCACACCACGCCATCGCCGATGTACGCCATCAGCACGGCGAGCAACATACAGACGGCATAAAACGCGAGGATGAGCTTCGGCCGCAGCTTGGCCCAAAAGTTGCCGTTGTAGCGTTCAACCGCGAACTCGAGGATCTTGACCTGCTCTTCCTTCGGCGTATACGGGCCGGATGTCGCCACGCCCAGGAAACCCTCCAGCGACGCGATCACGTCCTTCATGCCCGCGTACCGATCTTCCGGCCGCTTGGCGAGCATGCGCACGATGATCGGCGACAGCGCCGCCGGCACATCCCTGACAACGACGTCGGGCGGCGTGACGGGTTCGTGCTGGTGCTTGGTGATGACCTCCATCGCCGTCCTGCCCATGAAAGGCGGACGGCCGGTCACCAGGTGGTAGAGCGTGCAGCCGAGGGAGTAGATGTCGGCGCGATGGTCCACCCGCGCCGCGTCCACCGCCTGCTCGGGCGGCATGTACAGCGGCGTGCCCATCGACTTGTTCACCTGCGTGATCGCCACGCCGCTTTGCTGTGCGGTGGCAACCTGTATGTTCTCGGTTTCGTTACTGCCGACGCGCTTCACCAGGCCCAGGTCGGCGACCTTGACGATGCCCTGGTCGTTCAGCAGCAGGTTTTCGGGCTTGATGTCGCGATGGATCAGGCCGTGATCGTGGGCGAACTTCAGCCCTCGCGCCGCCTGCAGCACGTAGCTGACGGCCGTCTCGGTATCGAGCTTGCCGGCCTCGCGCAGAGCGTTGGCGAGCGTATTGCCGCTGACGAACTCCATCGAGAAGAAGTTCGTGTCCTTGTCCTGCCCGATGTCGTGAATCTGAACGATGTTGTGATGCGTCAGCTGCGCCGCCGCGTACGCCTCGCGCGTGAACCGGCTGACGAGCTGCGCGTCGGCGGCGAGCTGCCTGTGCAACGTCTTGAGCGCGACATTCCGATCCAGCGACACCTGCCGCGCCAGGTAAACCGCGCCCATCCCGCCAGCGCCAAGCTTCTGCAACACCTCGTAACCGCCCAGCGTGGTGCCGGGAACGATGTCCGATTCGCCCGGCGTCGCCTGCGCCGTCGGTACCGGCGCAGGAGCGGCAGGTTGCGCCGGCGTCTGATGCGGAACGGACGTCGCGCCGACGTTCTGTCTCGGCGGTTCGGCCGGAACGCTCGTCGCACCGACACTCGATCGCAATTGCTGTTGCTGGGCTGACGACTGCACAGGCGACTTCGGAGCCTGCTGGTGGACGGTCGCCTCCGCCGCCGGAACGCTGGTTGCCCCGACTGATGCCGGTGCGTGAGTTACTTGCGCCCTGGCCGCCGCATGGGTTGCCGAAACGTTCGTCGCGCTCGCCGGCGGCTTGGAATCCTTGATCCCCAGCGCCGCGGCCACGTCGGCGTCGAGCCGGTCGTTGGTGGCGGTGACGGTGGGCTGCATGTTCGGGTCGGAATGGATGACCAGCGCGAACTTTTCCGAGCACTTCGGACATCGCGGCGTGAAATGCCCCGCCCGAACTCCCTTCAACTCAATCGCAAACGAGCAATAAGGACACCTGATCGCCACCGCACACGCTCCCTGACCAATTCCTGAGCACCAATCGAAATGACGAGCGACAGGTTATCACATTGAGCCGGATCGTTCCTGCCTTTTCGCGGCCGCAACACCCGTTTCGGCAGGGCGCGCATTTATCATGCAATCGAGATAACCCGATTGCCGGTTGCGCGACAGACGCGCGATCCTGCGGGTTAAGCGGATCAGGCGCGGATTTTTCGCAGAAAACCGTCATGTTCGCATCTCACCCAGCCCGATAACCGGAAAAAGACCGGCGGTCCCAGGCCGCCAAATCGTATTGCATTTTGTTGTTCAAACAGAGGAATCAAGGATGAGCAAGAAGAACCAACGGAAGCTGACCCCGAAGTCGAAATCCACTCCCAAGCGAAACTCCCCCGTCCCCCGCGCCGCCAATGCCCCAGCAGCGAAAGTTGAAACGCCCGTCGCTGCGCCTGTCGCTGCGCCTGTCGCGGTCGCCCCCATTACTCCCGTTACGCCGGCGATCGACGTTGAGGCGATCGTCGCCCGGCTGCGCGATACCTACGCCGAGCGTGCGGTCGAAGCGGTGGAAGCCCTCGCTAACGTCGGAAACGCCCAAGCCATCTCGGCGTTGATTGAAGTGCTGCAGAACGTCGACGGCTATTTCCACATCGTGACCCGGTCCGCCAGCGCGATGGCGCTCGGTAAGATCGGTTCGGGCGAGGCGATCGACGCCCTGCTCATCGCCAGCAGCGATGCGGTCGCTGAAGTCAGCGCGGAGGCGATCCTCGCCCTCGGCCAGCTTAAGGCGGCCGCCGCAGTGCCGGCGTTGATCGACATCGTCCAGAACCACAATGGCTTCTACCTCAACGTCACCCGCCACGCCGCCATCCGCTCGCTCGGCCGTATCGGGGACGCCAGCGCCCGACAGATCCTCGCCAGCGTCACCACCAACGGCTGGGAAGACCCCGCCATCGTCGCCGCCGCCAACGAAGCGCTTCGGCATATCTAGTTCGACAAGCGCATTCTGACCGTTACGAAAAGCACGAGGGACACCGGGAAACGCATCCCGGTGTCCTTCGCGTTTCCATCCGCTTTCCGCACGTGCAATCCTCGGATGCTACGCGACCCGCGGGGCTTTGCGAGTGATGAGCGAGACGGCCACCAGCGTCGCGAACGCCAGCGGGATCGTCACCAGCCCCGGCTGGCTGAACGGCACGACCGCGTTGTCGGCGGTGACGTTGAAGAGGAGCATATCCTTGTAGATGTACTGGAACGCCGGGCCGCTCAGCATCAGCCAGGTGAGGGCGCTGAACAGGCCGACCAGGATCGACGCGACGATCCCTTCCCGCGTTGTGCCGCTCCAGAATAGCAGCATGACGATCGCCGGCAGGTTGGCGCTGGCGGCGATGTTGAACGCCCATCCCACCAGGAACGACGCGTTGAACTGCTTGAACAAAATCCCCAGCGCCACCGCCACCACCCCTACGACCAGCGCCGCCCACTTGGCCGCGCCGACCTTGGCGTGATCGTTGAGTTTTTTCCCGCCGACCACCTCGATCAGGTCGTGTGCCACCGCGCCCGATGCGGCCAGGATCAGCCCGCTCACCGTGCCCAGCACCGTCGTAAACGCGATGGCGGTGATGATCGCGAACGGGATCGCCCCGAAGTACGCCGCCAGCCTTGGGGCGGCCTGGTTGTTGTCCACCGGGTCGAGGTTGCCGCTGACCATCGCCCCCATGCCGATGTAAAGCGTCAACATGTAGAAGAAGCCGATCGAGATAATGCCGACGACGGTGGACTTTCGCGCCGAAGCCGCGTCTTTCACGGTGTAGTACCGAATCAGGATGTGCGGCAGCGCCGCCGTCCCGCCGAACAGCGCGAGCATGAGGGAGACGAAATCGAGCCGGTCAGTGAGTTCCGTTGAGCGAATGCCTTTGAACGTCGGCGACCCGCCGGGCAACAGCAGATCGGCGCCCTTCACCTCGCGGGAAATCCACGACTCGAGCGCCGGATCGGCGGAGGGGGCACGGTCTTTGCTAATCTGCTGGATCGTCGCCCCGCTGAACTCATTGATGAACCCCGCCGGGCCGACCGCGCCGGTGGTGGTTTTGCCGTCCTTCAGGCCGACCACCAGGCCGGCGTTGGGCTTCTCGGCCTTGGGGGTGGTAAAGCGCGCCCGCGCCGGATCGTCGGCCAGCGGCTTGGCGTTCACCTCGATGCCGTGCGCCAGGATCGCGATCACCAGCGCGGCGCAGAACACCACGAGCATCGATCCCTTGATGAACTGCACCCACGTCGTGCTCACCATGCCGGCGGTGGTGACGATCAGGATCACCACGCCGCCGACGATCATCACGCCCCAGTGATGTTCCAGGCCGAGCAGCGGTTTGATCAGCGAGCCGGCGCCGACCATCTGCGGGATGAGATAGAAAACCGACACCACCAGCGTCGACACCGCCGCCGCGAAGGTGATCAGCCGGCTGCCGCCGAACTTCGAGCTGAGCGCGTCGGCGAAGGTGAACTTGCCGAGCTTCTTAATCGGTTCGGCGATCACGAACAGCGCCACCACCCAGCCGGCAAGAAAGCCGATGGAGTAGAGAAAGCCGTCGTACCCGTAAAACGCGATCAACCCGCAAATCCCCAGGAACGACGCCGCGGAAAGATAATCGCCCGCGAAGGCCACGCCGTTCACGAACCATCCCACCTGCCCGTGGGCGGCGAAATATCCGCTGGCGGTCTTGGCGCGTTTGCCCAGCCACCACGAAAGCCCCAACGTGAACGCCACGAAGAAAAGGAAGATTGTGATTGCCATGAAAGAGAGTGTGAAGTGAGATGTGTGGGATGGAAAAACGCGGCGATGCTAAGCCCGGAATGCAAGCCATCCCACGCTTCACGTTCCACGTTTCCGCTTAGATTTCCGCCGCCTCGGTCGCCTCGTCAACGTCGGGCTTGGCCATGAACGCGTAGAGCACCGCCAGCACGATGGCGGCGATGATCAGCGTCATGCCGTATACGATCGCCAGGTTGATCCCCGCAAACACCTCGCGGCCGAGGATCGTGTAGTCGTAAACCGTGATGATAATGAACGATCCGTAGAGGACGAAGTAGAGCAGAAACAGGATCAACCCCAGTCGCTCGTTCGGCGACTTATATGCGATTGGCTTGTCCTCAGCCGTTGCGTCAGCCATGAAAATGCCTCCGTCGTTGGCTAGGGTTATACCGCGAAGCCTTCATTTCGCTATAATCTCGCTTCGCTTCGACACCGAAGCATGGAGTCGGCGGAGGAAAACAACGAGGGCGTACGTGCGAATGTCAGCGCGTCGCTCCGCCCCCCTTGTGTCGCGTGGCCGGAAGCAGGACAACCACGGGAGTATCTGAATCATGTCTCAGGCGATCGAATCGGCACAGCAGGAAAACCGCGTCTTCAACCCGCCCGCCGGCTTTACGTCGACGGCGCACATCAGGTCGATGGAGGAGTACCAGAAGCTGTGGCGCGAATCGATCGATCAGCCCGAAACCTTCTGGGCACGCGTGGCAGGCGAGCTGGCGTGGATCAAGAAGTGGGACAAGGTGCTGGAGTGGAACAGCCCCAACGCCAGGTGGTTCGGCGGCGCCAAGACCAACCTGAGCCTCAACTGCATCGATCACCAGATTGCCCAGGGCCGCGGCGACAAAGTCGCGATCCTCTGGGAAGGCGAGCCTGAAACCGCCCCCGGCGCCGGCGGCGAGGTAAAAAAGATCACCTACAAACAGCTCGGCGAACTCGTCGGGCAGTTCGCCAACGGCCTGAAGAAGATCGGCGTACAGAAAGGCGATCGCGTCACGATCTACATGCCGATGGTGCCCGAGGCCGTCGTCGCCATGCTGGCCTGCGCGCGGATCGGGGCGGCCCACTCCGTCATCTTCGGCGGCTTCAGCAGCCAGGCGATCGTCGATCGCGTCAACGACGCCCAGTCCAACTACGTCATTACCGCAGACGGCGGCTACCGCCGCGGGCAGCCCGTGCCGCTGAAGAAGAACGTCGATGAAGCCCTGAAATCGACCGATCTCGTTAAACAGGTGGTCGTCCTCAAGCGCACCGGCGACGCCGTCGACATGAAGCCCGGCCGCGACGTCTGGTGGACCGACGTCGTCGCCGGCCAATCCTCCTCATGCGAGCCCGAGCCCATGGACGCCGAGGACACCCTCTTCGTCCTCTATACCTCCGGCTCTACCGGCAAGCCCAAGGGCATCCAGCACACCACCGCCGGCTACATGGTCAGCACGTATCTGACGACCAAGTACGTCTTCGACATCCACGAGCAGGACGTCTACTGGTGCACCGCCGACATCGGCTGGATCACCGGCCACAGCTATGTGGTGTACGGCCCGCTATCGAACGGCACGACGTGTTTCATGTACGAAGGCGCCCCGAACTGGCCGGATTTCAGCCGGTTCTGGGCGATGATCGAGCGGCACAAGATCAGCATCTTCTACACCGCCCCCACCGCCATCCGCGCCTTCATGAAGGCCGGCCGCGAACTGGTCGATAAGCATGACCTGTCGTCGCTGCGCCTGCTGGGCACGGTCGGAGAGCCGATCAACCCCGAAGCCTGGATGTGGTACCACGCCGTCATCGGCCATGAGAAGTGCCCGATCGTCGATACGTGGTGGCAGACCGAAACCGGCGCGATCATGATCACGCCGCTCCCCGGCGTCACGCCCACCAAGCCGGGCACCGCGACCCTGCCGTTCTTCGGCATCGACGCCGCGATCGTCGATCGCGACGGCAAGGAGCTTCCGCACAACCAGGGCGGCCTGCTGGTCGTCCGCAAGCCGTGGCCGAGCATGCTGCGGGGCATCTTCAACGATCCCGAGCGCTACGTGCGGCAGTATTGGAGCGACGTCGCCGGCATGTACTTCACGGGCGACGGGGCGCGCCGTGATGACGACGGGTATTTCTGGATTATGGGCCGCATCGACGACGTGCTGAACGTCTCAGGCCACCGCCTCGGCACCGCCGAGATCGAGTCCGCCCTCGTCTCCAATCCCGCCGTCGCCGAGGCGGCGGTCGTCGGCATCCCGCACGAAATGAAAGGCCAGGGCATTGCCGCGTTCGTCACCCTCCGCTCCGGCCACAAACCATCGGAAGAACTGAAGAAAGAGCTGATCAAAACCGTCCGCTCCCAGATCGGCGCGCTGGCAACGCCCGACCAGATCCGATTCTCCGACGCCCTCCCCAAAACCCGCAGCGGCAAGATCATGCGCCGCCTGCTGAAGGAGGTCGCCTCGGGCGGACAAGTCAAAGGCGATACGACCACGCTCGAAGACTTCAGCGTCATCGCAAAGCTGCAATCGTCGAACGACGAAGGGTAAAAGCCGCGGAGAACGCTCATCAGTAGCGCGTGCGTCTCGCCCGTGACGTATTTAAAATGCGTTACGGGCGAGACGCACGCGCTACCGATGAGCGCGCGGCGCTCCGCATCTCGGCGGAAGTTCTCCCTCTTGAATCGCTACCACGCCGACCACACCACCCACCGATCTGTGATCGGCCAATACTTCAGGCCGTAGTACGGGAGATTGCATGGGCTTGCTGACGTCGAGTAGGTGATGCCGACGTCACAATATCCCCATGACCACCCGTGGCGGCACCGCGCGGAAACACCGGTAAGGAAAATCAGGACAACGACGGCCAGGCGGACGGCCCACCGAAAGGCGACCTCGCTCGCTTGGCGATCGAGTTCCGCCGGTGCGCCTGCCCACTTTCTGAACTTTCGACGCGCGAACGCCGCCAGCAGGATCGCGAGGACGAGGTACTTTCCGCTTCCCCGTTCTCCAGTAAAACCTGCGATCATCCCTGGTATCAGGATCACAATGAAGGCAGCCAGCCCCGCGACGTCATATTGACGGAGAACCGGCACGCGTTTCTCAACCGTCGACGGATTCTCGTAATCGATCACCTGCGGCGTGCGGTTGTCTTTGTCCGCCATCTCGATCCCCCACCCCTGCAAAACCTCTACACCAATTCCGCCGCCAGCGCGTTTTCTTCGACTTGTTTCACGTCCTTGCAGCCCGGGATTACGCTCGTCACCGCATCGTTCTTCAGGCACCACGCCAGCGCCCAGCGCGACATCGGCACGCCGGCGGGAACTTCTTCTTTAGCAATGCGTTCGACCTCGGCCAGCTTTTCGTCGAGCTTCACGTCCTTCCACTTCGCCCGCACATCGCCGGCGGGAAACGTCGTGCCGGGTTTGTATTTGCCGGACAGGAAACCGCTCGCCAGCGGCACGCGCGCCAGCACGCCAAGGTTTTGTTGAACGCAAACGGGGAAGCACGTCGTTTCCGGCGTGCGGTCGAGGCGGTTGTAGATGATCTGGATCACCTCGATCCCCATCCGCTTGCTGGCCTCCACCTGCTTCACGTTGCCATTCGAGCCGACCGAGTTTCCGAGAAAGCGGATTTTGCCTTGATCCTTCGCCTTGTGCATGGCCGCCAGCACGTCTTCGTCGAAGAACTGGCCGTCGCCCCAGGAGTGGTATTGCTGAAGGTCGATGTAGTCGGTCCGCAGCGCTTTCAATGAATCCTCCAACTGCTTTACGCAGTCGGCCGGCGTGCGGGGTTCGGAGCGGTCGAAGCACCTGTTGAACTTATGCCCAAACTTGCTGGCGATGATCCAGTCCTTGCGATCCTTCTCAACCGCCGCCCCAATGAGCGATTCCGACAGGTGATCGCCGTAACACTCGGCCGTGTCGATCAGGTTGATGCCGAGTTCCTTTCCCCGCTTGAACATCGCATCCGCCTCTCCCTGCTCAAACATCTTGTTCCACTCCCCGCCGAACTGCCAGGTGCCGATACCGATGACCGAAACCTTGAGGCCGGTACTGCCAAGCGTGCGGTATTTCATCCTCTCATCTTACCGTCGAAACCGAATGGTTAAACGCGAAGAGGCGAAAAAGACCTCTCACCATCTTCGCGTCTTCGTCTCTTCGCGTTAATTCACTTGTCGCCTTTAAGCACTTCGTCCACCGTCGTCGAAATCGTGTTGAACGCCGACGCGCCGACCTTCGGCTCTTCGAGCGAACCCCGCACGCGGATCTGCAGCATGTCCTGGCGGACGCCGCGGAAGAGCTCGCCGAAGATGGGGACCGCGTCGGCGGCGACGTTGCCCATGGTCAGCGTCATGCGGACCTGTCGCGTGCCGAAGTCGAGCCAGCCGTTGCCCTGCATCACCGCCACTTTGCTGCGCAGGTCGATCGCGTCGAACGTCAGCCGGTTGCCTTCCACGCTGTAGCGCAGGCCGGCCTGCTGGATCGGGGCTTCGATCGGGAGCGTAAGGTTCGCCATCTGCATGAGGCCGAACAGCACGGGCACGCGGTACATCTCCTTGCCCTCGACGATCACGTCGCCCCGGCCTCGGCGGGCGGTGGCGTCGTCCCATTTGCCTTCGAGCGATAGGCTCGCGGTCAGCCGGCCGTCGATGGGATTTTCGAGGTCCCCGGTCAGGTCGGTCACGCGGGCGTTGCGGAGCACCAGCGACAACCCGAATCGCGGGTCTTTCTGCGACAGGATCGAGTCGATCTGCCCGCCGATCTGCCCGTCGGCGATCTTGCCGTCGATGCGCGCCACCTGCAGCAGATCCTGCCCGCGCGGCTTGATCACCCTGCCCGTCAGCTTGGTCACATCGCGTCCGGCGAGCTTGAGCGATTCGAAGGAGACGTCGCCCGCCAACTCGCCGATCTGCCCGTCCATCGCCACGCCGCGCGCGGTAATGACGCCGTTGACATCGGCCATCGGCACGCCCACCTGCAACGACGAGTTCTGCAGCCACACGCTGCCCTCAAATTCGATCGACGGCCCCTTGCCCTCCACGGGCGTGACGTTCAGCCTGGTCACGTCGAACGACACCGTCCCGCGAAGTTCCGCCCCCTTTGCCGCCCGCCGGACGACTTCGGGAAAGGCCTGCAGCAGATCATCGGTCACCTGCAACTCGCGGCCGGCCAGGGTGACATTTGCGGCGCCGGTATCGGGCTGGATGATGCCCGAGGCATGCAGCATCGCATCGCCAACCTTCGCCGTGATGTCCTTGAGCGACACGCGCTGACGGTCGAACGTGATCTCGCCTCGCACGTCGCGCATGCCCAGCGGCACGGCGGTCGGATTGATGACCAGCGACTGCGGCCGTAGCGTGAGGCGATAGCCGTCGCCGCCGGCATAAGCGATATCCAGGTCCACCACGCCCTTCGGACGCAGGGCTTCGACGGCGGTGCGGGCGCGATCGGGGAGGGACGCGATCAACGCCTCGTCCAGCGCCAGCGACCGCACCTTCGCGCCGGCGGTCACCTGCGGGTTGCTCTCATTGGTCCAGTCGAACGTCGCTTGTCCTTCGATGGTCGCATCGCCGCGATTGGCGGTCAGCGAGGTGATGCTCGCCTTCGACCCCGCTACTCGCATCTCGGCCGCCACGTCGGTGACGTGCAGTGTCTTGTCGACCAGCTCCGCCGCGCCGCCGGAGAGCTTCACCGTCATGTTGACGGTCGCCTCGTCGCTGTCCGGGCCATCGGGAACGATCTTGCCGTCCACGTCCACCAGGCCGGTGAGGTTCAGCTTCTGGATGAACTGTCGCTTCGGCTCGGGCAGCGCTGCCAGCAGGTCGGCATCGATCGGGATCTTGCGCGCGGCGAGCGTCAGGTCCGTCTGCACCAGCGGCTCGTCCATGCCAGGCAGTTTGCGACTCCAATCGATCCTGCCGCTGAGTTCCACCGATCCGTCGCCTCGCTTCATCGATGCTCTCTGCAAGTCGATGAACTCATCGTGCACCACCAGCCTGGCCGACAGGTCCTTCAGCGGATAGGGAAACTTCGCGAGCAGGCCCGATGCGTTGCGCAGGTCGATCGCGGTGGTGATCAGCCACGGGTGGCCAAACCCGATCGGCTGATGCAGGCGACACTCGAAATCGCCGATGAACGTCGGCAGCAGCCCTGCGCCGGCGGCATCGAACGACCGCACGGCCTTGCGCGTTTCCGGAGGCATCGCGTCGATGAGCCGTGGCTCGCCCGCAACGTTCCAGCCGCGGATCACCATGTCCGCGCCGGCGGTGGCGTCAAGCGGGGAGATTTTCCCGGAAACCTCGATCGTCGCGTTCTCGTTCGCCCCGCCGCGATATCCCCTGCCGACGATGGAGGTGATGTCGAGCTGCTCGCGCCCGGTCTTCGGATCAACGCCGATGCGCATCGTGCCGTTGGCGCGGTCGACCGGATACGGAAACCGCTCAAACATGAACGCCGCATCGTGAACCTGCACCTCGCCCGCCAACGTCGGCCTTTCGCTCGAGCCTTGACGGGCGACCTCCAGCCAGAAGCTTGCCGCCCCGCGCGGCCGAAAGCGGTAGTAGATGTTCTGCACTGGCCACGGCATCGATGACACGTACCGCGGCGATTCCGGGATCAGGATGTTCTCGCTCTTCAGCGATTCGATCCGCATCCTGAACGGCGACGACGGCCCGTACCCCATCAGTTCGCCCGCCAGCCTGAAGCGGTTGTTCTCCACCCGTGCCACCAGCGAGTTGATCCTGATCGCGTCCTCGGTGAACACGAACGTGCCGTCCACCTCGTCGAGCAGCAGTGGATTCGGCTTCATAGCGTCGATGAGCAGCCGCGCCACCGGCGACCCGCCGAGCATCGGCCCGGCCAGCCGCGTGTTGGCCCGACGCCACGACTCGATGCGGTCCATCTCGCCCGGCCCCAGCCACTTCTCCGGCGGCACGGTCATCTGCACGCCGTCCAGGTCGGTCTCGACGCGGAAGCCCGCCTTGCCGTCGTCGTTGCGGAAATAACTCACCCGCGTCTCGCCGATGCGGCCCGCCAGTTGGTGGTCCTCCCAGAACCGCCGCACCACCGATGGCAGGATGGTCTTGATCTCATCGACGAACTCGACGTCGCGCAGCACGACCCCCAGTTGACGCCCGCCGGGCGCCAGCCAGCCCTCGGCGATCGGAAACACGCCGCTCGTTCCGCCGCGGCTTTGCAGGCGGAAGCGATAGTTGTTCTGAAGGTCGGGGGTGAGCTGGCCCTCGATCGTCAACAGGCCGACGTTGGTCCAACGTTCCTGGGCAATCTGGGCGTAATCGACGCGGGCGTTGCGGAGCAGGATTTCAGGCAGCTTGGCGGGCTTGATCTCGCTGGCGAACTCGCCTTCGATGACGGGCGTTTCCGATTTGCCTAGCCGCTGGAAATTCCAATGGCCGGCGTCGAGGTTCTCGACGAGGTGAACGCGCGGCTCCAGCGCAAGGATGCGCGTGGCCTCGATCCGCCCGAACAACAGCGCGGCGGGGTTGTATCCGATGTGCAGCGATCGCGCTTCCAGCAGCAGCGATTCGGGCCTGCCGGAGTCGTCCACCTCGATGCGAATGCCGTCGAGCTTGAGGCCCTCGAAGATCGACAGCGACGCCCGCTCCACCTTCACCGGCCCGCCGATCAGTTGCGATAGGTATTGCTGCGAGATGTCGCGTACGCGTTCGGGGTCGGTGACGAAGAGGTATCCGCCGATCAGCAGGATCAGGATCACCAGGATGAGGAAGGTGCAGGCGGTGCGGAACCGCGAGCGCCGCACGCCCGATGCGGCCGGGCGCTGGGCGCGGTCGAAGAGGGTTTCGATCTGGATCGTCGGGCCGGATTCAGTCATTCGACAGGCTTCGATTTTCGGTTCGTCCACGCCACCACACCGATTGCCGCTAAAACTGCCATCGGCGCGTCGGCGGGCACACGATAGCGGAGCGAGCCGACCGTCACCGCGTGAACCAAGGTAAAGTATATCGCCGGTAACAGCAGAAACAGCTTTAACGACCGGCCGACCCGGCCATACCACACGCCCGCTACCGTCAGCGCAAACAGCGGAACCGCAAATACCGCGCCGGCCAGCACATATAGGCGATTCGAGCCGTACTCCGCGCTCAGCGGAAACGGCGACCACGTCCTCAACACCTTCCGCCAACCCAGCCAGACCGCCCGCTTCGGATCCTCCATCGCGAACTGCCTGGCCTGCCCGGCAAAGTACGCCGACCGCTCGACCTCGGTCATCGATTGCAGTTCCGGCCAGCGCCGAAAAGCCGACTGGTTACTCGAGCCGTCCGCCCGGTCGTTCAGCCCGTCATATAACGTGATTCCGCCGTTGGTGGTGGTCCAGACCCACGCGCCAACCTGTTCGTGATATCGGTTCCGAAGCCCCCACGGCAACAATGCCAGCCCCATCACCCCGACCGCCAATGCCCCTGCCGGGACGCGCCAGAACGACCGTTTGACCGGCCCGACCGCCCGCGCCAGCTCCGCCCCGACCGCCAGCAAAATCGGCAGCCCGATCGCGCCCGGCCGTACGTAAACCGAGGCGGACAGCACCACTAGACCAGCAAGAAACGCCCATCGGCTGGTCCGCAACAGCAGAAACATGCCCCAGGCGAGCATGGCGGTAAAAAGCGTTTCGCTCAGGAGAGTGGCGCTGAAGTAGATCAGATACGGATTGAACGCGACCAGCCCGGCGGCGATCAGCCTTACTCCTCCCCCTCCGGGGGAAGCCAGGTGGGAGCCAGCGATAGACCGTTGACTTGCCTCGCAATCCGGCCCCCACCCCGCCTCCCCCGGAGGGGGAGGAGCCAAACCAGCGCGACGTCTGGTCGCGGGACAGAGCAGGTAGATCGCCAATACCGTCGATGTCTCCAACACCGCCTGAACGACGCGCACCACGATCACGTTCGCCCCGCACACCGCGACGAACAGCGGGTAGCCTGGCATGCGATACGCGTGGACGACCTGCTTGACGCTGTCGTCGTAGAACGACAATCCTCGGCCGTCCAGCAGGCTGCGGGCGATTTGCAGGTATTCGTTCTGATCCGGCAACGCCGCCAGCGACGCCTCGTCCGCCGGCCGGGAAAGGCCCCAGCCCAGGCGGATGATCAGCGCGGCCAGCAACAGGAGGATCAGGAGCGTGCGCGAGCGGCGGTCCATGCGACGCGATGCAGGCTAACACGCTGCCGCTGCGGCCACAAATCCGGTACGATCAGGAACGTGCAGGGACGGATATCGCAGATTCAGGGGCAGCTCGAACGGTTGCTGGCGTCGATTTCGCGCTTCGACTCGCCCAACGCCGATCGCGTCAAAAGCGATCTGGCGGCGGCGATGTTCCACCTGTCGCGATCGGCGGACGACAGGCCCATCCTCGCGATGATCGGCGGAACCGGCACCGGCAAAAGCACGATCGTCAACCGCCTGCTGAAATCCGCCGGCGCCAGCGCAGACCTGACCGCCACCAGCTTCCGCCGCACGTTCACCGCCGGGCCGATCGCCATTACCGCGAGCCCGCTGCCGGCAGGGTTTGGGTCGCTCATCCACGTGGACGCCGAAGAGTCGCCCGCCAAAGGCAAGTCGGACCGCATCACGGTCGTTCGATCGAATCCGCCGTTGCTGTCCGGCTTTACGCTGATCGACACCCCCGACATCGACGGCGAGCTGACCGAACATCACGCCGCCGCCGACCGTGTGTTTCGCTGGGCGGACGGGATCGTGTTCCTCGTCACGCCCGAAAAATATCAGATGCCGGAGTTGCAGCCGTACTACCGGCTCGCGCAGCGCTACGGCCTGGCGGCGTTGTTCGTCATGAACAAGGTGGATGAGTCGGAAGCGGTCGAGGATTACGCCAAACTGCTGGCGCGATCCGGCGTGGCGGACCCGGCGGTGCTGGCCGTCGCCCGTGACGATTCCACCTGGCAACCCCCGGCCGAAGGAGCGCTGGCGCTCTCGCGCGTCGAGGCCCTCCGCATCACCCCCAACGACGATGCCCGGCGGGCACGCGTCAGCGATGTGCTCGGACGCATCAACGACCAACTGCTCGGCCCGATGATCGACCAGCGCACCCGCATCGACCGCGCCATCGCCGCGCTGCGAACGCTGGCGGGCGACGCGGTGGAAGTCAACGTCCACCCCCTCACCCAGCAACTCCAGCGGCGGCTGCGCGAAAAGAGCGTGCTGTACCTCATGGGACCGCAACGCATGCTCGATCGTGTGCGGTCGGTTCCGTCGATGCTCGCGCGCCTCCCCAAATCCATGTGGACCTGGACCAAGACCGGCGACTTCGCGCTCCCCGGCGTCAACGACACCGCCAAGCCCGAAGCGCCCGATTTCAGATCGATCGTCGTCGATCAGTTCCAGTCCCTGCAAAGCCGCATCGACGACCTCCTGAAAGACCAGGTCCGCCTCGACACCCCCACCTGGAAACTCCCCACAGACTCGGCCGGAAATATAGTCGATGACGAACTGGGCAAGCTGAAGGCGTGGCTCGAAACCAAGTGGAACGGCACCCCGCGCGACACCGCCATCCTGAACAAGCTGCTGAAGGTCATCCCCGGCGCCGAAAAGCTGAACAAGTACTCCGAGGCCGCCCCCTACCTGCTCGCGATCGCCTGCGTCACCCACGGCGCGTTCTTCGGCCATCTCGACCTCATGATCCTCGGCGGCTACTCAGCGTTCACCTGGCTCACCGAACGCCTCTCCGACGAGGTCGCCAGCCAAACCCGCGCCACCAACCGCGCCATCGCCGCCCGCTACGAAGCCCTCGCCCGCGAACAAATCGACACCGCCATCGCCTGGCTCGAACGCCAGGCCCCCAGCCGCGAACAGCTCAACGACATCCGCGATCAACTCGACGCGATACGGGGTTAAATCCACGAATCTTCATGAATCCACACGAATAAATACAAATACAATTTTTGCCACAGATAGGGCACGGATGAACACAGATAAAATGCATTAAGATTCATCCAATTTCATCTGTGTAAATCTGTGCCTCATCTGTGGCTAATTTTCCTCTGAGTTTTATTCGTGTCGATTCGTGAAGATTCGTGGATTATTCCTTTACCATCGGTTTCGCCTTCTTTTCGCCGGGAAGCAGGTGTTCGAGCACGCGGGCAGAGCATAGGACGCCCGGCATGCCGGCGCCCGGGTGGGTGCCGGCGCCGACGAAATACAACCCTTCGATGCCCGGCGCCTTATTGTGGAACCGGAAATACGCGCTCTGCGAGAAGGTCGGCTGAATGCTGAACCCCGTGCCGTGCAGCGTATTCAGGTTCTGCTCGAAGTGCTTCGGCGTGACGTAGAAATCCTCGCAGATGCACTCGGATAGCCCCGGCAGGCAGGTGCGTTCGAGGTACTTCACCGTCGCATCGCGCAATGCCGGCCCCACCTTCTCGTAATCGATCCCGCTCTGAAGATTCGGCACTGGCACGAGGCAGTAAAAACTCTCACATCCCGGCGGCGCCATGCTCGGATCGGTGCAGGTCGGGCGATGGAGGTAGACCGAGAGATCTTCGGTTTCGAGTTCGAATTGGGCGAAGAGGCGGTAGACCAGCTCCTTGTAGCGATGGCCGAGCACGATGGTGTGATGGGCGAGGTCGGGGTACTGCTTGCGCGTGCCGAAGTAGAGCACGAACAGGCCCATGCTGTACTTCATCGAGTCCACACGCTTCGGCGCAATGCCGCGGCGGAGCGCCGGATCGATCAAGTGCTTATAGACGGCCGGCGCGTCGGCGTTGGCGACCAGGATGTCCGCATCGAGGCGTTCGCCGGTCTTGAGTTCCACCCCAGTAGCACGGGCGTCCCGCCCGTGTCCGCCCACAGGCAAGACGTCCGTGCTACAGGCGATCTTCGACACTTCCTCACCAAGCCGAATCGCTATTCCAACCTCCTCCATCAACCGCCCCAGCGCCGCCACCAGCGCCCCTGTCCCGCCCATCGCAAACTGCACGCCCCACTGCCGTTCCAGATACGCGATCAGCGAATAGATGCTCGTCGTCGCGAACGGATTGCCCCCCACCAGCAGCGGCTGAAACGAAAACGCCCGGCGGAGCTTTTCGTTCTTGATGTACCGATCGGTCATCTGCGTGACCGTCTTATAGTTGCCGAGCCGCACGAGGTCCGGTGCGCATTTCAGCATCGACCAGACGGTGTGGAACGGCCTATCGCCGAGTTTCACGAAGCCGACATCGAAAATCTTCTTCGTCTGTTCCAACAGCCGGAGATAGCCCTCGGCGTCGTCAGGCTCGATCCTTCGGATCTCGTTCAGCGTCTGTTCCAGCGTGCCGCCGTAGTTGAAGCTGGAACCGTCGGCGAACTGGATGCGATACCACGGGTACAGGTCGCGAAACTCGATGTAGTCTTCGCGTTTCTTCCCGAAGAGTTCGAATAATTCGTCGAAAAGAAACTTGGCGGTGATGACCGTCGGCCCGGCGTCGTGGATGAAACCGTTGCGGTGGTACTGATATGCCCTGCCGCCGAGCTTGTCCTGCCTGTCGATGAGGGTGACGCCGTATCCCCTCGCGCGCAAACGCAACGCTGCGGCGATGCCGCCGAATCCCGCTCCGACTACGATCGCCTTAGGCATTGGTTCTAATTGGCCACAGATCGCACAGATAGGTCACAGATCAGCACGGGCAAAAAAGCAAAAATCTTATCTATGCCAATCTGCGTAAATCTGTGCAATCTGTGGCTCCATTCAACGTTCTACATCGGTTCACGCCGCCGCGCGGTCCTCAGCGTGGACGGCATCGATGCGCGATTTCAGTTCTCGGAGTTTCTCAACGTGCCTCGCGATCGGCTCGAGCAACTGCTCGTTCCACGCGAATACCACCGACGCGGGGTGATCGGCGTCGGTCGCATGCCGCAGCGCTCGATCGACACGACGATAGGCCAGCCACCGCAGCCACATCCACAACGCGATGAAGTAGATCGCCAGAAACCCGACGCTCTGGATCAAATACGTCGCGCTCAATATTTCCACCACCTGCAATGCCGTCGCCCGGGTCATCTCCACGACGCCGTCGCGCAGCAGGATCGCCAGGATCGGCTGCACGATCGGAAACCAGAGCGCCGCACCGACGGTGACGATCGGCGCCAACAGCCGGGTGAAGATCGACGGGGCCGACATCGTTTTGAGCAGGTTCGATCGGTGCGACTCCATCGCGTTCTCCACCCGTCGCTGCAATGCGGTGGCGGCGAGGTCGGCGACGTCGTGTTCCCAAAGCTTTCGAGGGGAATAGAGCGACAACATCTGCGCATCACGCTGCGACAGGTCGGCGAAGGTGCCGCGGACGTGGCTGGGCAGATCCCGCCCCGCCATCGCCCCGGCGACGGGCTGTGCATCGCCCGATCTCACCAGCGAGACGATCGGCCCGAGCGTAGCGTCGATGACGTTCACGATCGGCCAGTGCGACAGGCGGGCGCGGACCACCGGCTCGATCACCTGCGACCGCACCGCCGGGTCGTGGGCGAGGCGGGACGAGATCTGGTCCACCAGCGGCTCGATCAGCCGGCCGGCCAGCAGGCCCGCCGCCTCTTCCTGAAGCCGCTCGGCGGCGGCAAGCTTCTGATCAACGCCGGCGTTCTGAAGCCAGCGGACGAGCGTCTGTCGCCGGCGACGCGCCGCCAGCTCTCGCGAGCGCGCCACGACGTCGGCGGAGCGATGCGCGAGCACGTGCTTCGACAGGTCTGGCAGATCGAAGCCGCCCGCATCGCGATTGTTGACCGCGAACACCCGCGGCGGCGCGTCTACGCCGATCGCCCGGGCGATGCGAGGGGCGTAGTCGGCCTTCAACTCCCCCACCGCCGCCTGACCATGGCGGGAGGCGAGTTGGTCGGCCTTGGTCAGCACGAACAGGAAATTCTCCGGCGCATTCCCCGCCGCCACGCGCGACAGCAGTTGCAGCGGCTCGCGGTCGGCGTATTTCTCGATGCTCTGCACCCACACCGGGTACAGCATGTGCCGAAGCAGCTTGTGGGTGAGCTCGATGTGCTCGCCGTAGACGCTGTCGACGTCCGGCAGGTCCAGCAGCACCCGGCCGCGGCCTTCGGGGCGGTCGTGGGAAACGACGTCAAACTCGTCCGGCACGAGCGATTCCAGCAGATCGCGAACCGCCGTCACATCCTCTTTATAGGTGTAGGCCAGCGCCCGCGACGTGCCCTCGCCGAACGAGGTGACGCGGGCGACCGATGCGCCGAGCAGCGCGTTGATGAGCGAGCTTTTGCCGACGTCCTTCCCGCCGATCACGCCGACGAGGTAGATCGACTCGTCGGACGCAGCTTGCAAAACGGGGGCGCGGTCGTCGAGCCATTGGGGCTCGGGCTCGCCGGTCAGGCTAAGCACGTCTTCGACCAGTTTTCGGTCATCGGAAGTCACGGTCGTCCATCGTGCGCGCGAATGCCGAAGGATGCAATTCGGCAATCAGGTGAAACGTCGCTTTACGCCGCCCGCTGCGCCAGCTCGGCAGAGTAGGCGGTGACGCAATTTTTGCCACGGCGCTTGGCGGCGTAGAGGGCAGCATCAGCGTTGAGCAACAGCTTACCCGGATTGGCCGGGTCATACGATGCGACGCCGAAGCTGCACGTGATGCGAACCGGTCCGTTCATCTGCCGCAGGTCGAGCTTCTCGATCGCGCTGCGCAGCCGTTCTGCCAGCGCCATCGCGCCGGCCTGTCCCACGCCAGGCGCGAGGACGACGAACTCCTCGCCGCCGTAACGAGCGACGATATCCTCGACGCGCGTGCCTTCCTGCAAAATGGAGGCGACGGCGCGAAGCACTTCATCGCCAGCAAGGTGGCCATGACGGTCGTTCACGGCCTTGAATTCGTCCACGTCCAGCATGACGCAGCTGAGCGGGCGCGACGCCGCACGGCCCACCAGGCTCACCTCGGCCTGCAGGCGTTCGTCGAGATACGTGCGATTGCGAAGCGAGGTCAGCCCGTCGATCTGGGCACGTTCCTGAAGCAGATCGAGCAGTTGCTTGGTCCGCAATGTCGCCCGCACCCGCGCCTGAAACTCGGCCGGATGGAAAGGCTTGATGATGTAGTCGGTGGCGCCGAGGTTCAGGCCCGTCACGCGGTCTTCGGGCGACGAGGCGCCGGTGAGGAACACGATCGGCACGCTCGCGCAGCACGGGCTGGACTTGAGCTTGCGGCAGAGATCGAAGCCGCTGATGTCGGGCATGTCGACGTCAAGCAGGATCATGTCCACCGGGCGCGTGGTCGCCAGGTCGAAGCCGGCCTTGCCGTTCGGCGCGGTCAGCAGTTCGATGTGGTCGCCCTTCAGCCACGCCTGTACGAGGCGGTGCATCTGAGGGGAATCGTCAATGAGCAGCACGCGCTGCGGCATGATCCGTCTCCAGTTTTCGGTCGTACCCGTGGACCGATCGAATGCGTTCTATCAATGCATCGACTTCCCGACGAACGATCTGAAGGTCGTGCGAGAGTTTCATCGCCTGCTCCGCCGACGCGGCGGCCTCGGAGATGGCGTTGAAGCCGTATCCCCCGCCGGCACCCTTGATCTGGTGAACCAGTCGCCGCAGGTCGGCCAGGTTGTGTTCGTTCAGCAGCATCGTCAGTTCCGCCGCTTGCGAGGGCAGCTCCTGAACGTAGACGCCGACAAGGTCGGCCATCGTGGGGTCGGTTTCCAGCGAGCTGTGCAGCAGCGGCGCGGTCGGCCGGGCGCCGTCGCAGCACCACGAAAGAATCGTGGCGATGAGCAGTTCGCGGTCGATCGGCTTAGTGAGGTAATCACTGCAACCAGCCTCGATGCACTTGCGGCGGTCGCCGTCCATGGCATGGGCGGTGATGGCGATGATCGGCAAAGTGGAGCCGCGACGACGCAGCTCGGTGGCGGTGGCGTAGCCGTCGAGGATCGGCATCTGCATGTCCATGAGGACGACGTCGAACGTCTCGTTCCGCAACGCGGCGGCGTCAATGCGGTCGATCGCGACCTGGCCGTTCTCCGCCAGTTCGACTGTGGCACCGGCGCGGGTGAGATAGAAGCTGACGAGCCGCTGGTTGTCGATCCCGTCCTCGGCGACCAGTACTCTTCGGCCCGCGAGGGAGAGCGCGTCGGCCAACCGCGCTGGCGCCTCCTGCGATGGCGAGGCCGCCTGTTCGTAGGACACCTCGCCCACGCCAATCGTGAGCGCCGACTGCGTGCCGTAGCCCAGCGCGCTGGAGACGACGATGTTCCCCCCCATCATCTGCGCCAGCCGCTTGCTGATCGCGAGTCCCAGACCCGATCCGCCGAACTTGCGCGTCGTCGACGTATCGGCCTGGCTAAACGCCGAGAAGAGCTGGCCAACCTGACTGTCGGTCATGCCGATCCCGGTGTCGGTCACCAGCACCCGCAAGAATGCCGGACGGCCTTCTTCGGCCGGGCGGAAGCCGACGTGGATCGACACCTCGCCCTCATGCGTAAACTTGATCGCGTTGCTCACCAGGTTCAACAGGATCTGTCGCAGCCGCGTCGGATCGGTCTGGATCGACCGTGGCAGTTTCGCGTCATTGGTGACGGTAAACCGCAGTTTCTTTTCGCTGGCGCGGACGCGCATCAGCGATTCGACTTCGCCGACGATCTGCGCCGGGTCGCAGGGGATGCGTTCAACGGTCATCTTCCCGGCCTCGATCTTCGATAGATCGAGGATGTCGTTGATGATCGACAGCAGGTGCTGGCCGTTGCGGCGAATCGTTTCGACACAGCCGCCGCGCTGGTCGGCAGCCATGGAGTCGTCCATCAACAGGTCGGCATAGCCCAGGATGGCGGTCATCGGCGTGCGGATTTCGTGGCTCATGTTCGCCAGGAATTCGCTCTTCGTGCGGCTGGCGTCCTCCGCGGCCTGCTGTGCGGCCTCTGCCTCGGCAGACTTGGCGGCCAGTTCCAGCGTGCGGTTTATCAACTGCTCCTTCGTCTGGAACAACCGATGCATGTAGGCCTGCAATTCCGCCTCGTCGCGCTTGCGACGAGAGATGTCCTGGATCTGCGCGACCAGGTATTTCACCGATCCGCTGGCATCGCAAACCATGCCGACGTTCAGCAGCACCCACACGATCGAGCCGTCCTTGCGGACGTATCGCTTCTCCATCGCGTACTTGTCGCGCCGGTTGCTCAGCAGTTCCTGAACGAGCGCGACGTCTTCCTCCAGGTCTTCCGGATGGGTGATGACCTGGAAGCTCATGCCGAGCAGTTCCTGCTCTTCGTAACCGACGATCTCGCAGAAATTACGGTTAACGCGCAGGAACCCGCCGCAGGGCGCCACCATCGCCATGCCCGAGGCGCTTTCGACGAACGCATTGCGGAACAGCTCGCGGCTTTCGCGCAGCTCGTCGTCGGCCAGGCGGCGGGCGTCGATATCCTGATGCGTGCCGATCATGCGGACGGGCTCGCCTGTAGGATCGCGTTTCACGATCCGGCCGCGCACCAGCACCCATTTGGCGTGGCCGGAAGCGGTGGTCAGGCGGATTTCGGCAAAGATGTCGGGCGTCTCGCCGTTCAAATGTCGTTCGATAAGCTGGGCAAGGTGATTGACGTCTTCCGGGTGTACCAGTCGCTGAAAGTCGGCGACGGTGTGCGGGACGCCAGACACGTCGTAACCCATCATGCGAGCCCAGGTTTCGGAGAACGCCATCTCCCCGGTGCGGAGGTTGATATCCCACAACCCATCGCCGGCGGCCTCGAGGGCGAGGGAAAGGCGGTGTTCGCTGGTTTCCAGCGCCTGGCGCTCGAGTTCAAGCTGGGTCTGGGCGTCGCGGAGCGACGAGAGCAGGTAGTTGACCGGCTGGGCCAGCCGGGCGATCTCGTCATGGCCATGGAGTTCGACGCGCTGGGTGAGGTCCTGAGAATCGGCGATCTTGCGCACCTGATTGCTGAACCTGGTCACGCGCGACATGACCAGCGTTTCGAACAGCAGGAATGTCATCGCTCCCAATACCGCCGCCGCCCACCAGGACTGACGGCTGAGGATGCTGATGGTGTTGACGCCCTCGATGTACGCCGACCGCGGCAGCGTGCTTTCCACCAACATCGCCGGCCGACCAAACGCGTCGTGGACCGCGCTGTAAACCTTTAATTGCTGATCTGCGTGTCTCAGGACCGGCTTCTGCAGGCTCGCAAGACACTCGGCCGCCAACTTCTGCTCGTCGGGGCTCAGGTCCGACATCTGCCGAAACGCCAGGCTCAGTCCCGTTGCCTCTTCCAGATCCGCCACCTCGCTATTAACCAAGAACTGCCCAAACAGACATACCCCAACCGGCGGCGAAGTGCTGTCGGTGCTCGTCACCGGCGCGAGGGAGAACATCAACACCCCCTCCGGCAATGACAACATGCCGTGCTGCGGCGAAATCATGTTCGCATCCCAAAGTTTTGCGTCGGGCTTCAGATAGGCAAAAAGGGATGCCGGCACCTCTCGCAACTTTTGCGTTTCCGGGTCCAGGGCAACGCCGAGCAACGGCTTGCCCTCAAGATCGGCGTAGACGATGACCGACAGGCGCATTTCGACGAGCGTGTTTTCCTGGATGTTGCGTTCTTTGAAGTCGGCCATCTCGCCCAGCACGAACAGCCGGGCATCGTCCCACCGTGCCCAGTCGGACACGCGCATCAGGTCCATCCGCTGGTCCAGCGCCTTGGCGGTCTGGCTGGTAGCGCGGGCGGCCGCGTCGGCCTCGATGCGCTCGAAGCGAGGCAGTAGCGTGCGTTCCACTAAGATGTGCAACGTCGCCATCAGCAGGACGGCGGTTCCGAATAGACTCAGAAGCACTTTAAAACGCAGCGGCACGATTCTTTCATCGACCGCTTCACCGCAGCGTTTAACACTCGTCTATCCAGCAAAATCCTCCATGGAATACCCCCGGAAGTCGGCGCGGAAATCTGTGGAAGGAGGGTTTCAGCGATGATTCTCAGAGACTTAGCGGACGCGCAGCCTTTCAGAACATGCGAAGTTGCTCGCGCTCGTAGGCGAACTTGCTGACGGGGTGGTCGACCGGAACCTTGTATTGCCCCGTCCAACACGCGGTGCAGGCATCCTTCTGATCGATCTTCGATGCCGCCAGCGTGCCCTCCAGCGACAGGTAGGCGAGGCTGTCCACCTCGATGAACTTGCGGATGTCTTCCAAAGACCGCTCGTGTGCGATCAACTGCTGCGGCGTGGCAAAATCGATCCCGTAAAAACACGGATGCCGGATCGGCGGGCAACTGATGCGAAGGTGGATTTCCTTCGCGCCGGCGCGGCGGAGGGCGCGCATCTTCGATCGCGTGGTCGTGCCGCGGACGATCGAGTCGTCCACCACGACGATCCGCTTGTCGCGCACCAGGTCGGCGATGATGTTGAGCTTCAGGTTCACCGCCCGGTCGCGCGCCGCCTGGTCGGGCAGGATGAACGTGCGGCCGACGAAACGGTTCGGGACGATCGCCTCCATGAACGGCACGCCCGATTCCTTGCTGAACCCCAGCGCCGCGGTACGGCCGGAGTCGGGCATGGGAACGACGCAGTCGGCGTCCACGCGCGACTCCCTCGCCAGCTGCCTGCCAAGTTCTTCGCGGACGCGCTGCACGTTGATGCCGAATACGTTGCTGGCGGGGTTGGCGAAGTAGACGTGTTCAAATACGCACTTGGCCCCTTCCGGCACCGGATCGGCGAACATGCGGCTGCTAAGCCCCGCATCGTCGATCCGGACGATCTCGCCAGGCAGCACGTCGCGAACGAACTCGGCGCCCATCGCATCAAACGCGCACGTTTCGCTCGCGACGACGTATGGCCCCGGCTCGCCGTTCGGCCCGGCCAGCCTGCCGATCGACAAGGGGCGAATGCCCCACGGATCGCGGGCGGCCTCGATGCGATCGGGAAACAAAAACAGCAGTGAATACGCCCCCTGCAAGTGCTGCAACACGTGCGGCAGCGGGTCATGTCGTTCGACGTGGCTGGGCTTGGCCAACAGGTGAACGATGATTTCGGTATCGGTCGTCGATTGAAAAATGTGCCCGTGAGCTTCGTATTCCTCCCGAAGCAGTTGGGCGTTGATGAGATTGCCGTTGTGCGCCACCGCCACCGGGCCCATGCGGTACTGTCTTAAGAGCGGCTGGGCATTGCAGAGCTTGCTCGATCCTGTCGTCGAATACCGCACGTGCCCGATCGCGCCAGTGCCAGCCAGCTCCTCGACCAGCATTCGAGGCGTAAACACCTGGCTGACCAGCCCCATGCCTGTGTAGCCATTCAGTTCCTTGCCCGTCGTCACTGCAATGCCGGCCGATTCCTGGCCACGATGTTGCTGCGCAAAAATGCCTACATATGTAAGCTGCGCTGCCGCCGGCGTGCCCCATACGCCGAAAACGCCGCACTTTTCCTTCTTTTCGTACTCATCATGGACATCGAGAACCGGGAGCGAATGCTTCATGGGCAGCCCCACGATAGCGGGCTAACGAATGCTTATCAAACGCCGCCCCATTTCACCGTCATTGAAGGGGCCCGCTTCGCTGATCCGCGGTCCTGATCCGAGATACCTGCGCGAAATCATAACCGACCAACGAAATATCGAGTTTACGCGTGCCGCCGCCGCCGCGAGATCAGCCCCAGGCCTGCAACCGACGCCACCGCCAGCATGCTTGGCTCAGGAACGCCCACGAGCGTGATTCCGCCGATCATCTCCGCCCCATCGATCCGAACCACGTCCCCCACCGAAATATCGGTGACCTTGAAGTAGTAGAAGTTATTGACGTAGTTAGCCGAAGTGCGGGCCTGAATGGTGACCGACGAGTTGTGAGTCGTCGTACTGTTAACGGTGATGTCCCAGTGCTTGTTTGTGTGATCGGCCAGCACGCCGATCGTCAGCTCGCTGGGCACGCCCGCCGACAACGTCAGGAGCATGGGGTCTGGGTTGCCCCCGGTGCGATAGGCAGTGCCGGCGACCGTCAGCGTCGTATGAGAATTGGAAAAAAACGTGTTTCCCGCATTCTGCAGGCTGATCGAGGCCCAGTTCGGCAAACTGGCGACCTTACCAGCGCTGGTTCCGTTGAAATAGCTTCCACCTGACGCGATGGTCGTACCCGTGGTGACGCCGTACAGGTGATATCCAGCGTTCGTCTCCGCCGCAGGAATGGTGTTGACGACGGCGGGCGAGTTGTTGGCGGAAATAGCGGTGATGATCGCCCCCCGCGTCATCCCCGTCGCTCCGAGAACCAAAACCGCCGCGCCCGCCGTCAGAAACGAAGAATTCATCGCATTGCCTCCTCAGCACACAATTCGAAGTGTTCCTGCCGTTACCGTTGCAACGCGGTGTCGCTCCGTGTCTCGGCGGGATAATCGAATAGTTACACATTCGCGCGTTTAGCAAAACACATCTTTGTTGACCGATTTTACGTTTTTGTCTAATCTGATTTGCAACGTCATTCCCATGCGAGTCCTTGTCGTCGCCGATTTTGCGGAGTTCTATAATCGCCGAAACTTATACGGCGCAGGGATTTACGCGAAAAAAGAAGGCTGGACGCTCATTCAGCATCAGGTCACTACGCGGGAGGCGCTTCAAGGTGCCCTTCAGAACGTCGACGCCTTGCTGCTGGGAACGCATTCTCTGGAGTCCGACGTCCTGCTGACACGGTCGCCGTTGCCGGCGACGGGCTGGTCGGCGTCGCTCGCCGACGTGACTTGGCCGCGCGTTCTGACCGACGATCTGGGCGTCGGCAGGAAGGCGGCGGATCACTTTCTGTCGCTGGCGTTGAAGCATTTCGCGTTCTATTCGGACGCGACAGGCATCTGGGTCGATCGCCGCCGCGAAGGATTTATCGCCCGAGTGGAGACGGCGGGCTACAAGGTTCACCTCACCACGCCGGAAATGGCGCTTGAGCCAATCTGGACGCCGCAAATGGTGATGGAATGGGTCCGCTCGCTGCCAACGCCAATCGGCATCATGGTCGGCCACGACCCCGCGGCGGCGGCGGTCATGTCGGCGTGCAAGATATTGAATCGGCAGGTGCCGGAGGACGTCGCGATCGTGGGCGTGAACGACGACGACCGCTTCGTCAACCTCGTCACCCCGCCGCTGAGCACGGTCACCCATCGATACGAGCAGATCGGCTATGAGGCCGCCGAATTGCTGGCCCGCGTCGCCGGTCGCACCGGACGCGTGCCCTGGTTGATCCTCGTCCCGCCTGGCGAGCTGATTCAGCGACAGTCGAGCGACGTGCTGGGGAGTTCGGACACGCTCGTCGGCGAGGCCGTCCGGTATATCCGCGATCACCTTGCCGACGGCGTGCAGACAAAGCAGGTGGTCGCCCACACGCGCGTGTGCCGTGCCACGCTGAACTCCAAGTTCGTCGCCACCATCGGCCGCACGGTGTCGGCGGAGATCCGTCGGGCGCGGCTGGAACAATGCCGACACCTCCTCAGCAGCACCACCCTTCCGATGCCCGAAATCGCCAAGCGTACCGGCTTCTCCTCCGCACGACAGTTGTCAGAAACTTTTCATCGCGAGGTCGGCATGACGATGACCCAATACCGCCAGCAAAATAAAACGATCGGCGTCTGACGGGCGGTGTGCGGCGACGTATGCTGGCGGCAGCGACAGCTATAAGTCGCGCCGCGGCCATTAATTCGGAGCAACGGGCATCTCGGCTCATCGGGCGGCCCGCGCAGTGCGCATCGCTCGTTTTCCAGCAGGAAATTCGGCAAAATCCGACCGCAGCAACCGGTTTGAACTTGCGTCGCACCGGCGAAGGGAACACAATACGCGCATGTTTGGCGCGTCGCCTTTCGGCAACGTGCCGTTGCGTCCGAGTAAATCTTGGAAGCAAGTCTGCTGCACTTCGGCCGAAGGATCGGCCGATATCCGATGCGTCTTACGTTATCTGTCGTTATAGAGGTCGAGCGCATCTCGGACGTGAGAGCCTAAGGACGGGCGAGCTTTATGGATTCCTTCCTCATTCGTGGCGGCACCCGACTCAAGGGCCGCGTTGAAATCTCCGGATCGAAGAATGCGGCGCTGCCCATTCTGGCCGCGTGCCTGATGGCCGAAGGCCGAACACGACTGCACGGCGTGCCCCGCTTGAGCGACATCGATTCGATGAACAAGCTGCTCGGCGAACTGGGCTGCCACGTCTACCGGCACGACCCCGAGGCCGACAGCGTCGATCGCGGCCCGGTGCTCAACGGCCCGCTCGACATCGAGGTGCTCGACGAGACCAAGTGCGAGGCCCGGTACGAGATCGTGAGCACGATGCGGGCGAGCATCTGTGCCCTCGGCCCGCTGCTGGGCGCGCGTGGGAAGGCGATCATCAGCATGCCCGGCGGATGCGCGATCGGCGACCGCCCGGTCGATCTGCACCTTCGCGGATTGCAGAAGCTGGGCGCGGAATTCCGCATCGAAAGCGGCAACATCATCGGCGAGGTGCGCGGCCGGCTGAAGGGATGCCGGATGTACCTCGGCGGCGCCCAAGGTCCCACCGTTCTCGGCACGATCAACGTCATGTGCGCCGCCGCAATGGCGGAGGGCGACACGGTCATCGTCGGCGCCGCCTGCGAGCCGGAAGTCGTGGATTGCGCCAACCTGATGAACAAGATGGGCGCCCGCATCACCGGCCAGGGCACGCCGGAGATCCGCATCGAAGGCGTCGACAAACTGATCGCCGCCGAGCATCGGGTGATCCCCGACCGCATCGAAACCGCAACGTTCATCATCGCCGCCGCGATGACCAACGGCGAACTGGAACTGGTCCACTGCAATCTCGACCATCTGCTGGCGGTCGAAGATCGGCTGCTGGAAGTCGGCATCCACATCGAGCGGGAAAACGGCACGCTGCGGGTCAGCTCTTCACGACGCTTGAACCCGATCGAGATGACCACCCAGCCGTACCCCGGCTTCCCGACCGACGTCCAGGCCCAACTCATGGCACTCTTATGCCTGGCGGACGGGATGAGCGTCATCACCGAACGCATCTTCCCCGACCGCTTCCTGCACGTCGGCGAACTGAACCGCATGGGCGCCAAGATCCGCAAGGAAGGCAGCACGGCGGTCATCCAGGGCGTAAAAGAGCTTCAGGGCGCGACCGTGATGGCCAGCGACCTGCGCGCCAGCGCCGCGCTGGTGCTGGCGGCGCTGGTGGCGCGCGGGACGACCAAGATCAACCGCGTCTACCACATCGACCGCGGATACGAGAAGATCGAGCAGAAGCTGATCGCGGTCGGCGCCGACATCCAGCGCCTGCGCGAATAGAGATCCAATACCTCCCGTTTTGACGCTGTTTCAAAACCTCGCGTGGCACGGGTTTTCAACCCGTGTTGGCATCCAAGGTCTC
>JBBCIV010000136.1:0-21144 GCA_037189665.1 Phycisphaerae bacterium
TACTGGCGAAACACCCGGCTGAACTGCCGCGGATCGCTGAACCCCGACGCCGCGCCCACGCGTTCGATCGGCCAGTGCGTCGTCCTCAGCAAAAGCGACGCGCGCTCCACCCGCTGCCGCTGCACTTCCTGGTAGATCGAGCGTCCCGTCGCCGATTTGAACCGCTTTTCAACGTACCGTCGCGAGAGCGGCAGGCCGCTGAGCAGGTCGTCGATCTGCAAGGGCTCGCTGATGCGGCTGGCGATCAACTGCATCACCGCCTGCACCTCCGCCGGCAGTGCCTGCGGCGCGGCGTCGAGGTTTCGCACCACCACGCCGGCCGGGGGGACGAGCAGGGTGGGGGGAACGTGCTGCCGCAGCATCAGCCGCTCGATCGTCTCGGCGGCTCGAAAGCCGGTCATGCCGTGTTCGACGCTTGAAAACGGAGGGTGGACCGATTCGCAGTAATCGGTCTGGTTGTCGGTTCCCAGCAGGATCAGGTCACGCGTGAGATCGACGTCGCAATCGCGGGCAATGCGGTGGACGCAGAACGCCATCCAGTCGCTCGAGCAAAACAGCCCCAGTGGTTTTGGCAGGCCGATCAGCCAGCGTCCCAGCGGGGTGTGGCGGGCTTGCGACGAGGTGGGCTCGGGGAGGCCGGCGTTCGGCATTTCGGAATAGACGCCCCCGCAGCCCAATTCTCCCAGCCGCTGATGAAAACCGCGGCGGCGCAGTTCGACGAATAGCATCTCTCCCTGTCCGACGAAGGCGTACTGGGCACAACTACGCGAAAAAAGCGTATCGGCGGCGAGTTGGCCGATCATCGTGTCGTTGGCGAGCACATTGGGGATTTCGGTCACCTTTGCCGCAGCGCTGATGTTCACCGCGGGGATGTTGAACCGCCGGATCGCCTCAATGACGTCGCGCTCGGTGAGCTTTCCGATAATTCCGTCAATGCCGCTATTTGCGAATCGCTCGACGTTCGCCACCAACGGGGTCGCCCGGTCGAGCTGCCAGTCGCGGCGGAGCCGAGAATATTCGAGAATTCCTAGGAAAATCTTGTGATGAAACTCGATCGTATCAAGCAGGAGCCCGACGCGGCGGGGGGTGGAAATGTCGTGCATCCGTCCTCCGTGAAGGCCGTAATTTGATAATTACTTGCCGGATTATGCCCTGTTTCCAACAGGTTTGCACGCCATAATTCTGACTATATACGTCGGCGCGGCAGCCGGACCATCCCCGTCCGGAGGCCCGCCTTGGTACAGGGCCGCCCCGGCGGTCGTGTTTGTTGGCGGAGCAATCATGAGGCGATCCCAAGTCTTTACCGGTCGTGCGTTTACGCTTGTAGAACTGCTGGTGGTGATCGGCATCATCGCGCTGCTGATCTCGATCCTGCTGCCCTCGCTCAACAAGGCCCGGCGTCACGCGACAAACTTGAAGTGCCTGTCCAACCTCCGGCAGATCGGCATGGCGATCACGATGTACAGCAGCAATTATCGCGGCGCCATCCTCCCGACCTTCGTCTGGGGCGACGGGACGAACGACCCCGTCACCGGCGCGCCCGCCAAGGATACATGGGGACACATTCTCGTTCTTGAGAAACTGGTCCCCGACCCGAAAATCGAGGCCGGCACGGATGTGTCGCCCGGCGGTAACGTGCTGGTCTGCCCGGAGATTCGCAATATCTGTGCCGACACCAACGTACCCGGCCAAGCGAAGGTGAACGGAAGCGACGGCTTCGATCGTCGCATTTCCAATATTATGAAGCCTGGCCTGATCGTCGATCACGGGTACGGCATCAACGGCACGACCTACGCGCTCCCGCCTGTGACTGGCGGGGTGTCATATCCGCATATCTACTATGACTTGCCGTCCAGCTCGATTTCATCGCACCCGAACGTGCGCTGCATCGTGCCCAAGAAGATGACGTCGGTCCAGGACTCGACGAAGATGGTCATCATCTTCGACGGCTTCTCGTGGAACCCGCACGCCAACGCCCAACGCATCACCGGCCAGCGGCACGGGACGGTCGACCGCAGAAAGTCGGTCTACAGCACTGGCTCGACGAACCTGCTGTACCTGGACGGCCACTGCGATAGCGCCCGGCGCGTCGACCTGCCGTCCACCACCGATCACTGGATCGGAACGTCGGCGCAGTCTCGCAACACGAACTATCACTGGAACATCAAGCACGGCCGCTGAGGAGAACGCGCGCGGTCGCGGGGGGCGGGAGTGTGGTGGAGCTTTGTGCATCTACGGAGGACAGGATAATGCAGCATCGTATCGCATCGGATAATCGAGTTTCATGGGTGGTGGCCGTCGCTGGGGCGGCGTGCGTGGGCGTGGCGGGCTCGAGCGCTCAGGCGGTCGTGGCGCCCTACGTCGCGGATGCCAACACCTTGCATCTTTACCACTTTGACGAGGCCCCCGGCGCCGCCGACCCTGGCAACCCGATTCTCGATTACACGCTTGGCACGGCGATCAACCTCACCAATACAGGCGGCCCTGATGGCCGTGACAATGTCGGTGGGGGCGGGTATCAGGCGGCGGCGGCCCCGGGATTTGGAAACGCGTTTGATATCCTCGCCTCGGGGAACGGCACGTATGCCACCATTGCCACCGCGACTACCGGCGGCGTGCGCAGCGCCGGCGCCGTCCTGCAATCCAGCCTTCAAGGTGCGTCCGGCGCGTTCACGTACGAAGCCCTGATTCGCGTGAACACGCTTGCCGGTTCGGAACAGATCATCCTGTCGCACGACGGAAACCAGGCCGGAAGCAGCAGCGGAACGACGGGGCGCGGATTTATCCTCCGCCTGATCGATACGAATTCGGATAGCAGCGTCGATACGCTGGGTTTCTTCTATGGCGTTCCCAGCACTTCTCATAACAAAGTGTTGCCGACCAGCGGCGATCACGCGTTGGCGACGGACACGTGGTTCCATGTTGCGGTGGCTTACACCGGCGCTGAGGGCGCGGCCGACAATCTGGCGTTCTACTGGACGCGACTGGACTCGGGCGTTGAGGCGGCCAATTCGATCGGCACGACGACGATGGCAGCCGATCTGGCCAGCACCGCCGACGGCAACTGGCTGGGCGTTGGCGCGGTGACTCGCGGCGACTTCCGCTTTCAGCTTCGCGGGCTGGTCGACGAGGTTCGCATCAGCGACATCGCTCGCAGTTCGGCCGATTTCGTCTTCGTGCCCGAGCCGGCCTCGCTGGGCTTGCTGGCGATGGCGAGCGGGGCGCTGATGCGTCGCGCGCGCCGCGGCTGATGGGCGAGACGGGGGCGTTCATTCGCCGTCGCCGTTGTCGTTATCCTCGTACGCGCGGTGTCCTTTTGTTGTGTGGGTCGTCCATGAAAATCTGCTTGCGTTCGCGTATCGTTTTTTTTGCGTCGTTGTTGAGCGCTTCGTTCGTATCGACGACGATGGCTCATTCGATGAGCGTGGAGTTGCAGAACGATTCGATCGTTGATCCGGCGGCGTGGAATTTCGTCGACGGCAGGTTTGGGACGTGCGTCAACGGGCAGACGTTCCAGCAGGAAGCCGTCGTCACGCATCGCGGGCACCAGTACGCGGCGTTCTTCGCCGACGGGGGGACGCTTGCGATCGGCCGGCGAAAGCTGCCGGATGGCGCATGGGAAGTGATCCGCTTTAGCGATTATCGCGCCGGCGACCACCGCGATGCGCACAACGTCGTGTCGATGGGCATCTGCGATGCCGACGGCACGATTCACCTGTCCTTTGATCATCACAACAGTCCCATGCACTATCGCCGGTCGGCGCCGGGGTTGGCGACGTCGCCGGAGACGTTCGAATGGAAGGCGAGCCAATTCGGCCCGGTGACGTCGAAGATCGACGGCCAGACCGCGCTGGGCAACATCACTTATCCGCAGTTCTTCGACGCGCCCGACGGCGGGCTCCAGATGGTGTACCGCATCGGCAGTTCGGGCAACGGCGACTGGTTCCTCGCGGAATACCAGCCGGCGGAAGGCAAGTGGGCGATCCTCGGGACGCTGTTCTCTCGTATGGGGAAGTACGAGCAGAGCGCCTCCCGATGTGCCTATCCGAACCCCATCCGCTACGACGCCGCCGGCCGGCTGCATTTGACTTGGACGTGGCGCGAAGCGCCGTCCAATCACCCGTTCGACCTGCGGACCAATCATGACGTGCTCTACGCCGTCAGCGACGATCGCGGCCGGTCGTGGAAGGGCAGTGACGGCAGCGTCGTCGCGACGCTGGGCGAGCCCGCCGCCAGGCCGCTGGCGATCGACACGCCCGGCATCCTCGCGCATCCGACGAAGTTCCTCTGGGGGCAGATGAACACGACCACGCAGTTCGTCGATTCGAAGGGCCGCGTTCACGTCGTGAACTGGCAACAGCCGGAGTCGGCGGAGCAGTCGAGCAAGGATCTGAACACGTGGCGCTACGTTCACTACTGGCGCGATGAGAACGGAACCTGGCACCAGAATCCGCTTCCGTTCCACGGCCGCAAGCCGCAGATCGTGGTCGACCCCGCGGGCAATGCCTTCATCGCGTTCACCAAGGGCGAAAACGCCAACTATCACGGTCAGGATCACGGCGGACGCCTCACGATCATGGGCGCGGCCGAATCGTCCAGGTGGACCGACTGGAAGCCGCTCTGCACCGTCGACCGCATGTCTGTCGGCGAACCCCTGATCGACCCGCGCCGCTGGCGCGACGAAGGCGCGCTGTCCATCTACCTGCAAGACAAGCCTGCCTCCCCTGGCCGGCCTAGCGCGCTGCGCGTGTTCGATTTCAAGGTCAGCCAGTAGGCCCCGGTCGTTCTCCCGTTCTCCCCCTTATTGAATCCGCCGGATCGTGGTCGATAGGTACAGCGGAACCGCACGCTGGTAGGTGATCTCGCCGAAGATCGCGCCGATCTTGCCTTCGGGCGCCGTCCACGTGTGCGTGTATTTGCCGTCGGGCGAGGGCGGAAGGTCGGTGGAGGTCCACTTGGATTTGCGCAGGTCGTTCGTCTGGCCTTGCGCGGTCCACACGCGCACCGCGACCTGCTGCGACGGATCGGTCGTCATCGTGAGCGTGACGGATCGATCGGACTGGGCGTACTCCCATTTGGGATCGGGGAGTTTTTCCTTGCCGGTCATGTGGTTCATCAGGCCTGCGAGCGCGCCGAACATGCGGGGCATGTCCTGCGTAAAGTGATGCCCGTTCGGGATGTAGAGCGCGTGCTTCTCGCCTTCCAGCGCGTCCCAGTAGAGGTTCAGCGAGTCGGCGACCCAGAACGGGTCGTTCGTGCCGAGGATGATGAGCTTTGGCTGTGTGATCCGATCGCGGTAGGCGAACGGATCGACGATGCTCGTCAGCGCTTTTCCTCGCGGCGTTTTCATGGACTCGAATACGCCCGCCTTGCGGTAGTCGGCGAGCGAGTCGGAGGGCTTGCCGAACATCTTCGCCTGGTGTTCGATCTGCGAAGGCATGTTCAGCATGTCGAACACGACCGGCGCGATCGCGCCAACGCGGTCGTCGACCGCCGCCGTCAGCCAGGTGGTCCAGCCGCGCTTCGATCCGCCGGTGACGAGAAAACGCTTGATCTCCGCGTTCCATTCCTGCTTGCTGAACGCCTGGATCGCGTTCATCGCCTGCGTCGCGCTCTTCACCATCGGCAACAGCAGCGGCCAGCCGTCGTCGTCGGACTGGATGAACTGCTGGAACGTGTACGCGATCGCGCTGTCTTCCACGCGGTTGTCGAGGATCGGCTGAAACGGCACGTGACGCAGCAGGATCATCGGGGCGCGCATCTGCGCGCTCGCCATGCCCACCGCCATGACCTCCGGCGGAAGGGCCCCCCCACCCTTCGCCGCAGGCGGCCAGTTCCCGCCGTCCACGATCAGGATCGCGTCGCCCGCCGGCGTCACGCCTTGCGGCGCGATGACGAAAATCTGGTGCTCCCACTTCACGCCGCGCCACGTCTGCGAAACCATCCGCAGTTCCGTCGCCGTTGACCCCATTAGTTGATGACGGCCATGAACCTTCCATTCGAAGCTCGCGTCAGGCGACTTCACGTAGTTCAGCAAAATCGCCTGCGTCTTCACATCCGCCGCCGGTGCTTCCGCGCGCGACATCGCCGCTGACACGGCAAGCAATGCGCCGATCCCCAATACGCTCAACCTCTGACCAAATCGCATAAAACGATCCTCCTTCCCTGGCGAATACGGGCGAAGGATATGATTGGTTACAGGGAAAATAAAAAAGTGATAGCGTGAATGATCAGTCTTGTTGTCGATGGTTGGGAACAAGATGCTGTTGCAATGATCGGAAAACAACGATCGCCGGCGTTCCTGATGTCGTTTCTCGGAAGCCGTCATCGCAATTTTTCCGCCGACGAAGTCAGGAGTTGCGCGTAAGGTTAGTGAAGACGATGATGCGATTGGAGAGCTACGTTGTCCGGTTGGTTTCGAGAAAGAGGGGGCATGGGATGACGAAACGCGATTTGAACAAACGAACCCAACTGCCAATGTGGCATGTCGTTTTGCGGCGCGAGAAATCGCCGCGCAGGGAATTTTGCCAAACGAACCCAATTTTGATGTAAATGATTGTCTTTAATCGGTTTGCGAAGTGGTGGGGTCAGGCCATGGGTGCCGGCGTCGGGGCGTATTTGGTGATGAGCGGGCGGACCTCAGGGTAGCGGTTGAGGAGGTCGGCGATGCCTTGGAGGGCGGTGCCGTCGAGGAAGCGTTGGCGGGCGTCGTCTGGGCGGTCGAGGCGGTCGTAGGCGACGGCGACCAGCGCGTGGGCCTCGCCGACGCGATGCCCGAGGCCGGCGGTGAGGAGGGGGAGGTTCTTCTCGAAGAGTTCGATCGCTTCCTGCGCGTGGCCGGTTTTTACATCTCGGTAGAGTTCGACGAGCCGCAGGGCGCTGACCGACAGCACGTCGACCCCGGGCGTGGGAGCGTCGGCGTCGATTTGCTGGAGTTCGTTCTCCGCGCCGCCGCGATCGATGAGCCGGCGCAGGTCGGTGATGGCGCGGTCGGCGTCGTAAAGGTGATCGGACTGAAGCATCGCCATCGCCCGGCCGAGCTTCACCATCGCGCCGCTCGGGCCGGCGACGCGTTCCGTGCCGGTCAGCTCGTTATAGACGATCAGGGCGTCGTCGTATCGGCCGGATCGGGCGAGGTAGGTCGCCAGCAGCACCATGGCGCGAAGCCGGTGCTGGTCCGAGCACATGGCCGACGACATCAGCCACTGCAGCCGGCCGGCGGCGTCGGGGTATCGCTTCAGCGCCAGCGCGTCTTCGATCCATTCGAGTTGTGCCTCTTCCGCCCGGAGCGACCGCACCAGCGACCAGAAGTAAGCCAGCAATCCGAAGAACGCCCCGCACAGCGCCAGGCCCATCGCAACGCGCGTTCCCGGTTCCAGCGGCAATACCGCGACCAACGCCCCGGCGGCGAGCAGCCACATCGCCATGCCCGGGCGAACGAAGCGAACCGGGTTCGACGCACGGCTGGCTTCGATCAGCGACCGTACGTCCGACGTCGAGCCTGCGGGCGATGGCGGGGGTGGAATAGTGGGGGGCATCGACATGGAGGGTACGTAACTTTCGCTGGGACTGCTTCTTACGCCGCCCGCCCGACTCCACCCCAGGACCGGCGACGGGCGACGAAAAATTTCAACCCGCAAATCTACATCATTTTGCATCGCCCGGCTATGTCGGCTACAGTGTGAAGTACCAACTCGCTCGGCGTGCGTTCGCGCGTACGCCCCATTAGGGACTGTTTGGAGAATGCTATGCAACTGATTGAAGCCGTCATCAAGCCTCAGAAGCTGGATGACGTGAAGAACGCGCTGGGCGAGATCGGCATCCTCGGCGCGACCGCGTCGGAAGTGAAGGGCTTCGGCCGCCAGGCGGGCCACACGGAACGCTACCGTGGCGCGAAGATGGACATCGGCTTCGTGCCGAAGGTTTCCCTTCGCGTCGTGGTGAAGGATTCCGAAGTCGAATCCGCGATCGACGCCATCGTCAAGGCCGCCCGCACGGGCGAAGTCGGCGACGGCAAGATCTTCGTCTCTCCGATCAGCAGCGTGGTCCGCATCCGCACGGGTGAAAAGGACGAAGCCGCGCTGTAAAAGCGCGACTCTCCGCTCTTTCTCAGCAATTAGCCGACCGATCTTACGCCTGCAGGCGTAAGATCGGTTGTTGCTGCGCGGACGGGGCGAATGGCTGAGGGAGGGTTGTGGTTCGCACGATCGAGATCATCGTCGCAGTCTTCGGTATTGCGATGGCGGCATTGATGATCTGGAAGTGGGTCTCGCGTCATCGGCGTAATCTGGACGACGTGTTGCGGCCGATAGTCGAGGGTGCGGGACTGAGGTTGGTTGGCAGTGCGCCCGCGCCCCCGTTCCGTTCCGGGCCGTTTCCCAGGTTCAGGGTTGCGTTCGGACGGCCTGATACACAAATCCTCGGCATCTCCGGCGAGTATACGACCTATCGGGTCGTCCGCGTTCAGACGGCGGACGGCGCGGTGCACCAAGCGTGGGTTCGACTGCGCTATGAAGTGTTCCTACTGCACGAATCAGAATGGCGGCCGACGCTGGAATCGATTCATGCCAAGAGGGGCTCGGCGTCAATTCAGTAACGTCACTCAATTGCGTATAGATCCGTAGCGCCTACACCGGCAATGCGATGTTTAGCAGGGGCTCGTAACGATTTGGAGCGATGCCGTTTTTACTCGTCCAGCAGCAGCACTTCCGTGGGGATAACGCGGAAGACTTCCTCGGTGCTGGTCAGTCCGCGGGCGACCTTGAGCAACGCCGAGTGGCGGAACTCGAGCATGCCGGCGGCGATGGCGTGGTCGCGGATTTCCTTGGCGGTGCGGCCGTCGGCGATCATGGAGCGGGTTTCGCGCGTCATGGTCATCAGTTCGTACACGCCCGTGCGGCCGGTGTAGCCGGTCATCTGGTTGCTCTCGGCGGGCTTGGGGGCGTAGAGCTTCTTGCCCTCGTTCGGGCCGAGGTACTTCTGCACTTCGGCGAACGTCTCAGGGGCGCCGGAGATGTCGAACTCGTTGCGGTTGTCCGGGTCGAGCGTGCGCACCAGCCGCTGGCTGACGATGCCGCGGAGCGCCACCGACAGGAAATGGTTCGGCACGTTATAGGCGCGCATCGACTGAATGCCCGCCGCCGCGGTGGGGGCGTGCAGGGTGGCCAGCACGAGGATGCCGGAGTTGGCGGCGTGGGTGGCGGTGCGGGCGGTTTCCTCGTCGCGGATTTCGCCGATCATGATGACGTCGGGGCTTTGACGCAGGATCGAGCGGAGCATCTCGGCGAAGTTCATGCCGATGGCGGGGTTCACCTGCGATTGGCGCAGGCCGTCCACGGCGTACTCGACGGGATCTTCGATGGTGTTGATCTTCTTCTTGCCGTCGTTCAGGTGCATGAGCGCGGCGTAAAGCGTGCTGGTCTTGCCCGATCCGGTCGGCCCGGTGATGAGCACGAGCCCGCCGGGGCCGTTGATGAGCTGGCGGAACTCCTGGAGCTGCTGGGCTTCCATGCCCACCTTTTCCAGGTTGAGCAGCGCCTGGTTGCGGACGAGCAGGCGGATCGCCATGTCCTCGCCGTACATGGTGGGGATGGTGTTGATGCGCAGGTCGACGGATTCGCCGTCGTCGGACTTGTAGATCCAGCGTCCGTCGGCGGGGCGTCGGCGGTCGTTGATGTCCATGCCCGCCATGTTGCGAACATGTGTGAGGATGCGCCGGCCGGCGTCGCTCGACTCCACGCTGATCGGCAGGATGATGCCCAGGTGCCGGACCGTCGCCGCGACGTGCTGTTCGTTGCTCATCAGGAACAGGTCGCTGGCGCCCAGATCGACGGCGTGGTCGATCAGCCGCTGGATCGCCTTTTCGGCGGGGAGCTTGCTGACATCAATCATGAGAGGACGTGCACTGCTCATTTGGTGCCTCCGATCGCCGCGCGGGCAGCCGCTTCACTTTCGCAAAGGGGAACGACCTTGCCGACCTTCAGCAGGTCGAGCACCTGCTTCACCGCCGGCTGGATGTGGTAGACCGCGAACCCGCCGCCTCCCTCGCGGAAGGATTTGGACGTCCCGATCAGCCAGCCGATCGCGCTGGAATCGATGTATCCCACGCTGGCCATGTCGAGCAGGACGCGGAACGTCGTCCACGCCGGGCCGAGCAGGCCTTCGATGGGGTTCTTCCCGTCCGTCGCAAAGTCCGTGGCGGTGACGTTGCCGTCGACCACCAGTTTGACGAAACCATCTCGTTCGATGCCGCCCAGCGAAATCTTCATATGTGATCGTCCGCTTCGAGAGAGAGCCTTGGAGTTCCGCGATCTTAGTGTACCGATGCCCGCCGCAAAGCCAACCGCCTGCGCGCCGGAGTTGCAATAGATTCGTTGACTATTGTTTTGGTTCTGCTTGCCTGCCGTTCGGATTGGGGGCAAGCCGGGGCCGAAACGACCGCGTGCCTCGCGGGCGTCCTCTTCGGATATCGGACCGGGAGGACGGGACGAGGCACGCGGCGGGATGGTCGCTCGCCGGCGGAAAGCCGGGGAGCGGTCGGGCGGTTACTTCTTCTTTTTCTTGGTCGTCTTCTTTGCCGACTTCTCCGCAGCGCTCTTCTTACGGAGGTCGGCGGCGTGGGCGCGCTTGTAGGTCTGGATGTCCTTGAAGGTGCCGTCGGCCTTGCGGACCGCGTACAGCTTCTTGCCGGTCGAACTGCGGTGCGTCGTGCGCTTCGCCTTCTTCACGGCTTTCTTTGCCGTCTTCTTCGCAACCTTCTTCGGCGCCTTCTTGGCAGCCTTCTTCACGGACTTGGTCGTCTTCTTCTTCGCCATCGTGTCTCCTTCCTGAAAAACAGTTGATGGACTCTGACCCCGTGAATGTCGCCGTTGCAGGCGTGTTCCGCAAGGCGAAATGCGCGCCGCGATGACGAAAGTTGTTTCGGACGGTTGATCCGGCGAGGCTTCCGTGTTCATCTGTGCGACCTGTGGCAGAAGAAACGGAAAGCGACAAGACGACCCCTTCGATCGAGCCGATCGACACCGCCTTCGCGATTTCCTCGGTGCGGCGCAGCGCTGCGATCTCGATGGCGCTTCGCATCGCACTGCTGGCGGGCGTATCGGTGGGCTTCGTGATGGTCGGCCGGGGGATGGGCATGGTTGGCGGGTCGCTGATGGCGGCGGCGATCGCGGTATTGCTGCTGCTCTCCGGCCGAAGCGTGCGCACGCAGCAGAGCGTCGCGCGCGCCAGCAATCTCATCGGGGCAGGACAATTCGACGAAGCCGAGAAAACCCTCGCCGAAGGACTGCGATCGCTCCTCCTCTACCGCGCGCCGCGGCTTGGGATGCTTCAGAACCTCGCCGCGCTGCGCCACGCCCAACGCCGTTTCGGCGACGCCGCGATGATCGCGGCGGAACTGCTTCGGCAAGGCCGCAATTCCTCCGATCGGCCGCTCAAGCTCATGCTGGCCGAGTGCGCGCTGGAACTGAATGACCTGCAGACGGCGCATTCCGCTCTCTCGCAGATTCCGCCCGTCCTGCCCGTGCGCGAGATGCTGAAGCTGATGGAGCTTCAGGTTGAATATTGCGTGCGCATCGGCGCCTGGCCGGCGGCGCTGGATCAACTGCCGATGAAGGTCGAGCTTGCCGAACTTCTCCCCGCCGAGCCTGCCGCGCGCGTCCAGGGATTGCTGGCGCTGGCGGCCCATCGGGAAGGGCGGGCCGACTGGTCGTCCTGGCTCAAACGCCGGGCGGAACTGCTGACCGACATCCCCCGTCTGGTGCAAGCCCGTCCGATGCTCCGCGAATTATGGAGTTGACCGCCCGCCGCCCGGCGATAGCTTGGATTGCGGGAGAACTGTCAGATGCGCCTCACACTTTATGCGTCGCTGGCGTCGCTCGTGCTGCTGAACCTGGTTCGATCCTCGACCGCGGCCGAGCCGACGCTCGACGAGTTCCTCGCCAGTTCCGGCCGGATGAACGACGTCAAGCAGATCGGCCTGGTGCTGGCGAGCCAGACCGATCCGAACGTTGCCGAGCGCAACGCACGCGAACTTCGCAAGAGCCACTGGGCCGCCAGCCCGCGCGCGGCCCTGAGCCCGCCGGATGCGGAAGTGGAACTGAAGCGATGGGATGCCGAGTGGGATCGCGTCAACCGTGTCATCGTTGACCGAAAGATCACCGGGTTAAGCCTCGCGGGCATCGATCTGGTTCTGTTGCGGCGGACGCAGGACTGGTACTACGCCGCCAACTCGCCTCGCGGGCCGGTGATGATCCGCGTCTCCGTTCAGTATTACGACGACGCGCCGATGACGATTCACGGCATTCGCGTGTGGACCGACTGGGATCAGATCAAGTACATTTCCGAGCGGATTCATCTCCCGGCCAGGGATACGGTTTTCTCGGTGGAATACGAGCGGCCGAAGTCGCCCTCGGAGTCGAACGCGAACCAGTAGCAGGCGCGGCGATATGGCCCGGACGACCATCATGAAACAGACGCTCACCATGCTCATCGGCGCCGTGCTTGCGGTAGGACTGATGCTGATGGCGATCTGGGTGTGGTTCGACGCGGCGGATCTGGCGTTGTCGTCGGAACGCCCGGACATCCTGCGGTGGGCCGCGCGATCGCTGGCGATCGCGGCGGGGGCGGGGGCGCAGATCATCGTGCTGACGCTGGTGGTCGGCCGCATGTTCGCCCACCGATCCGCCCACGACGGCCTCCGGCTGACCGCCGCGCTGGTCTGCTGTATCGCCGCCGTTACCGCCGCGGCGCTGGGGCTGGCGGCGCAGGGGTAGGACTTCACATTTCAATTCGACTAAGCGGCCCGGCGCGCTCCCGCAATCCGCGACAAGCGGGTAGACTTCGCCGCATGAACCGCGCTCTGAAAACCGCTGCTGCACTGCTCGCGCTCTCGTGGACTTCGGCTGGCGCTTTGGCGACGACGCCCGAATCGGAACTCGCCGAGCGGCTGGTGCAGACCGCCGGGGCGTTCGCGCAGGTTCCGTCGCTCGCCGATGCCGCGCAGGCGACCGACGAACTCGCCGGCCGCATCCTCGGCAACGATCCGCGGCTGCTGCGGCAGGCGGTTGAACTGCAGTTTCAACTCGGCAACCGCGACAAGGCGATCGAGCTGCTCAACGCCCTCCGCAAGGTGAAGCCGGACGACCAGCTCTCGCAGGTGCAGACCATCGACCTGATCACCTCCGGCATGGAGTCGGCGGACGCGAAGCGGAAATACCTGTCGCAGGTCGCCGGCGTCGACCAGGTGCCGGCCGAGGTGCGGTCGTATGTCTGCACGCAGTTGTTCGTGCTGCTCACCGAGCAGGGAGACGATGCCGAGGCGCTTCGCCAGCTCAACCAGGCGTTGTTGCTCAACCCCGTCAATCCGAAGGCGCTTCAGTTCGCGGTCGAGCGGCTGTTTACCGGCACGTCTACCGCCGCGCAGCGGGCGCAGGCCGTGGTGAACCTGCTGAAGAGCAACCCGATGCAGCCGGCGTCGATCGCGACGCTGGCGGAAGAGCTTGCCCGTGCCGGCGCGACCGACGAAGCGGAGGTGATGTATCGCAAATCGCTGGAGATGAACAACGCGCTGTCGATCCCGCCGTCTGCCGACGACGTGATCAACCTGATCGCGCTGCTGATGGCGACCGGCAAAACGCAGGAAGCGCCGGGCCTGGCCGCCGGCGCGACGCAGTTGGCGCCGTCGTCCGGCCGGGCGTGGTTCATGCGGCTTTTGGTCGAGAAGCAAGTCGGCACCGAGCAGTCGGCGGCGCCCATCCTGAACGATGCCCGCGCGGCGCTCACCCGGAACCTGATGGTCCTGCACGGCCATCTCCATCCGAACGCCCCCGAGGTGACCGAACAAACGCCCGCGGCCTTGCCTGACGTCGTCGCCGATGCTGCCGCCGCCAAGGCGTCTCCCGATATCGCCGCCGCTTATGCCGCCGCGCTCAGCGATCTGGCGTGGCTCGACGCCTACTTCGGCAACAAGTCGCCCGACGCGCCGGTGATGCAGGCGCTTTCAATCCTGCTGGGCGAGAACGGCGTCGTCACCACCCGCCTTCAGGGATTCGCGGCGCTCCAGTCGGGCCGCGACGACGAGGCGCAGGTGAAGCTCGCCGCCATCGCCGATCGCGACGCGTTGGCCCGCGTGGGAGTCGTGGCGTTGAAGCTCAAGAAGGGCGAGTCGAAGGAGGCGCTCCTGCCCGAGGCATCGTCGCTGCTGTCGCAGATGCCGGTGGACGTGTGGTCGGCCACGCTGCGGTATTCGCTTCGCGATCTCGGGCCGATCACGTTCGCGTCTGCGGAAAAGGATGCGGTCGTCGCCGAGAGCGCGAAGCTGCCCGACGCATGGTTGCAGTTTCCTCGAAACGCCAACACGTTCTACCTTGCTGAACTTCGCCCGGTGCGCGTGGGAGTTCAGGTCGGCGAACCCATGTTGCTGACGCTTCGCATCCAGAACATCGGCCGGTTCCCGCTGGTCATCGGGCCCGGCGGCGTGATCGACCAGACCGTTGCGATCGACGCTCACGCTCGCGGCCCGGTCGAGCAATACTTCCCGGGCGTCGCGATCGTGAAGCTGACCGGCGATCTCGTCCTCCAGCCGCGCGAGAGCGTGGTGACGCCCATCCGTGTCGACAACAACGACCTGACGAACTTTCTTAACTCCGCGCCGCACGTTTCGTTGACGGTATATCCATCGGCGGTCACCAACGCTCGCGTCGTGCAGGGGCAACAAGGCGCGGGCATCGTTCCCGGCCCGGGCGGGTTCCGCGTGCAGGCGGCGAGCATGTTCGACCGTGCCGCAACCCCGTTGGCTAAGGAAGCCATCCGCCAGCAGCTGGCCGCCCAGCTCTCCGCCGCAGATGCCACGCAGCGGCTGTACGCATACCGAGCGGTGGGCGCCAACGTGCAGGCGCTTCTGAACGTGCCGCAGGCGACGGATCAGCATCGCGAACTGGCCGAGGCGGGCAAGAAGATGATCGCCGAGGCGCTGGCGCGCGAGACCGATCCCGCCATCCTCGCGCAGGTGAAGCAGCTTCAGCTAGGCTTCGAGCGCGATGCCGCCGCGTTGGTGCAGGGGATCAAGTCGATGACGACCGCGCCGGACTGGCAGACGCGGGCCACGGCGGCGCTGTTGTCGGTGAGCGTGCCGCACGCCCAGCGGCAGGACGTGCTGGCGGCGCTTCTGAACGATGCCGACGAAACCGTGAAAAAGCTCGCCGCCGCCATCGTGGCGATCCCCGACCCACAGCCGGCGACCCAGCCGGGCAACAATCCGTAAACGCGCGCGCGATAGGGAGGTTTTGAGTGAATATCAAAAGGAGTCAGGAGCCGGGAGCCAGAAGAAGAAAAGCGAGCCGCTATTTCCTGCTGGCTCCTGACTCCGGCTCCTTTTGAGATGATTACTGCATCCGCTTCTCAAGCCGGTGCAGCAGCATCGACGCGACGAGGCTCATCACCACCGATCCCGCGAACGCCCACACGCCCCAGCCCAGTTGCACCTCGGTGTTGCCGGGCAGGCCCTTGATGGCGATGACGATCAGCGCCAGCACCAGCACGTCGAGCATCGAGAACTTGCCGGCGTGGTGCGTCAAGTCGAGCAGCCATCCCGCACGCCGGCCGCTGGAAAGCACCTGCGTTGCCCAGGCCATCACCGCCAGCTTGATCGTCGGAAACACGCCCGAGAAGAACAGCAGCAGCAATCCGATGCCGACGCTGCCCCTGGCGATCATCGCGAGGATGCCGCTGAGCACCGAATATTCGCTCGTCCGACCGGCCGACGGTTTGAGCAGGCGAATCCACGAGTCGAACTCGCCGAAGTTCGGCACCACCCGCATGCACGGCCCGACCAACCCCAGCCCCAGCAGCACCGCCGCGATGAGGATGACGGCATGCGTCAGCAGGTGAAGCGAGCGGGCGCCGCCGGTCTGGTTTGCCTCTGCCATGAATCCCAACCCCGCGTTCGTTCGCGATTGCGTGTGCGTCAGCCCCCGTTGGACTGGATTTCGATCAACCTCGCCAGCGGCGTTTCGCGATCGAGGATGTCGATCTCCAGCCGCGCGATCCCGCTGTCGGGCGGCAGCGCGATGCTGTTGCGGCCCTCGCGAAGTTCGCCGAGCACGATGTCGATCCGCAGCGCCAGGTCGCTCATCATCGGGTCTTCGTCCCACACTTCGAGCGTGACGGTTTCGTTCGGGCCGGTCCGGACGAGCGGCGCGTTGATCGCCGACGCGATGTCGACCTTTCCGCCGCTCATGATCAGGTCCTTCACGTTGACGCGGAAGAGGTCCCACGTGGCGATGAGTTGGTCTTCGCGCTCGGCCCAGGAGAACGTCCGGTTGCCGCGCCAGAACATGATGATCTCGGCGTCGGGCGCGGAGCTGTTGCCCGAGTCCCAGCTTTTGCCCTTCTGATTGGTGGGCTTGAATTCGACGAGCCGCACGAAGAAGTAGTAATCCCGGTCCGGCCGCACGGTCGCGGGTTGAGTGGCGGTGGCATGCGCGGCGGCGGCGGTGAGGTTGTCTTTCTGCATCCACCAGCCGACGCCGACGATCGAAAGCACGATCGCGACGATCGCCGTCGCCCAGAGGATCGCAGACGTTTTTCCGGTCGCAGAATTCATGAACGTCAAAACAAGATATCAAGAATACGAAAACGAAGACGTACAAACAGGTTACGCACTTTATATTCTCCTCGCTTTTTTCTTTCTGGCTGCCCGGCGTCTTGGCGCTCGCGCTTCCCGCGATTGCATTTCGGCCCGCGAGCGATAGAGTCGCCCACCCCATGGGTTTTGATTCCGGTTCCATCACGTATCTGAAGTACGCCGTCGTTGGCCAGTCGCCCAAGATGGCGGATGAAGACCTGCTGAAAAAACTGCAGGACAACGCCCTCACCCCAAGCGAAATGGGCCTTCCCGCCGACATTGAGTACGGCTGGGCCGGGCCGCGCCATGTGATGGATCAGTCGTTCGATTTCGAACACTGCGTCTTCAACGACTGCGTCTTCTTCGCCATGCGGATCGATACCAATAAGGTGCCCGGCGAACTGAAGCACGCGTGGCAGGTGATCGAGGAGGAGGCGGTCGCCAAGGGCAATCCGTCGGGCTTCATCAGCAAGCAGCAGAAGAAGCTGGTGAAGGACTCGATCGGGCGGAAGATCGACGAGGAACTGCGCAGCGGCCGATATCGCCGCAGCAAGCTAGTCCCGCTGCTCTGGGACGTGCCCGCGGGCATCATCTACGGGCCTTCGTCGATCAGCGTGCGCGAAAAGCTGGCCGAACTGTTCAACCGCACGTTCGACCTCGAACTGCACGCCCTCACCAGCGGCAACGTCGGCATTCGCGAGCTGGAACGCCGCGGCAAGCGGCGCGAGTACGAGGATTTCGTTCCCACACGCTTTGCCAAAAGCCCCGAAGATCCCGACGCGCCTGCGGAATATCCGTGGACCGCCAAGGGCGACGGCGCGAAGGATTTCCTGGGCAACGAGTTTCTGCTGTGGCTGTGGCACGAGGCGACGATGCGCGCCGGCTCGATCAAGACGTCCGTCGGCGAGATCACGGTGATGTTCGACCGCACGCTGCAGCTCGATTGCGTCTACAACCACACCGGCAAGGAAACCCTCACCGCCGCCGGCCCGACGCGCTTGCCCGAGGCGATCGATGGGCTTCGCACCGGCAAGGTCCCGCGCAAGGCCGGCCTGATCGTCGATATGCCGGCGGGGCAGTTCAACCTCACGCTCACCGGCGAATCGCTGGCGGTGGGCTCGCTGAAGCTGCCGGAGATCGAAGAGGCGGATACGCCGCGCACGCTCTTCGAAGAACGCATCACGCTGCTGCGCGATTTCAGCAAGGGCCTCGATTCGCTCTACGACGCCTTCCTCACCGCCCGCGCCAGCGGGTGGAACACCAGCGTCGTGAACCTGCAGAAGTGGATCGCCAGCCACGTCAAACCCGTCGCGCAAGCGCAGGTCGCGTAACCATCCCCATGAAGCCGCGGGTTTACCCCGCGTTTTTCGACCGACCTGACACGCAAAACGCGCGGGGTAAACCCCGCGGCTTCATGCGCGAATTTGATTGGTGCTTTCGGATCGCCGCGATGAGGGTTACATTGTCCGAACATGGAATTCGTGTGGTTCATCCTCGGAGCGGCGATCGGCGGGGCGGTCGGGGCGGTGGTGGGATGGCTGATCGCCGACCGGCGTGCTAGCGGCGGGTTTGCCGCGATGCAGGCGGAACTGGCGGTCGCGCAGGAACGGGCGCGCGATGCGGAAGGGGAGCTGAAATCCCAGCAATCGACGCTCGACGCCCTTCGTGGCGATCTCTCCCAACTTCAGCAGGATCGCGCCTCGCTCGATGCCCGGCTGAGCGCCGAGAAGGAAAACGTGATCGCCGCCCGAGAGCTCGCCATCACCACCCAGGCATCTCTCGACGGGGTGCGGGGCGAACTCAGCGCGCTTCTACAGGAACGATCGACGTTGCTCGCGAACCTCGAAGCGGAGAGAAAATCGCTTCAGGAACAGCGCGAGCAACTCGGCGATCTGTCCAACCGGGTGCGGCAGTCGTTCGCGGAACTGTCGGTTGAGGCGCTGAAGAAGAACACCGATCAGTTCATCAACCTTGCCGAGCAGAAATTCAAAACCCTCCAGACCGAGGCGGCCGGATCGCTGGAGCAGAAGAGGTCGGAGCTGGCGCAACTGCTCCAGCCGATGACGCAGGTGCTCGACCAGTACAAGGAAAAGCTCGACGCGATCGAGAGGGCCCGCGCCGACGCGTATACCAACATCAGCAAAGAGCTCGCGTCCGTCGCCGCCACGCAGCAGAACCTGTCGAGGGAAACGACGCAGCTCGTGCAGGCGCTCCGCAAGCCGCAGGGTCGCGGGCGGTGGGGGGAATTGACGCTGAAGCGGCTGTTCGAGATGGCGGGCATGACGCAGCACGTCACGTTTTCTGAGCAGGTGAGCGTGACAACCGAGGACGGCCGGCTGCGCCCGGATTGCGTCGTGCATCTGCCGGAGGAGCGGCAGGTGATCGTCGACAGCAAGTGCGTGGTCGACGCGTTCCTCGACGCCAGCACGTGCGAGGACGAATCGCTCCGCCGCGGGCACTTCGCGCGGCACGCGCAGCAGGTGCGTTCGCGCGTGGCGGAACTGTCGAGCAAGGCGTACTGGGAGCGGTTCGAGAAGGCGACCGACTACGTCGTGCTCTTCCTGCCCGGCGAGGCATTCCTGTACGCCGCGGTCGAGTTCGATCCGATGTTGATCGAGGATGCGCTGAACCAACGCGTGATCATCGCGTCGCCGACGACGCTGCTCGGGCTGCTGCGCGTGATCGAGCACGCCTGGCGTCAGAAGTTGATCGAGGCCAACGCCAACGAAATCCGCGATCTCGGCGCCACCCTCTACGAGCGCATCAGCAAGATGGCGGACCACTTCCAGAAGCTCGGCGACGCGATCAACAAGGCCGGCGATCGCTACAACGACACGCTCGGCTCACTCGAACGCATGGTATTGCCCGCGGCGCGAAAGATGAGCGAGATGGGCGTCGGCAACCAACAGGCGACGATCGGCGAGCTCGACGAAACGAAGGGCCACGTGCGCGAGCTGTCCACCAAGAGCTGGAAATCGCTGCCCGAACCCGCGACGTCGTAGCAGCCAGCATTATCACATCAGTTTTTGGTGAACTGATATGATAACTCTCTTCGTTTACGGTTTCGCCGGCTGGGTGGCGGGCGCCAGTTCCTGGCGAAGTGTTTCGACGCGTTGTTCGCGTTCTTCGGGCTTGAGGTTGTCGGGCATGTCGACGCGCTTGCCGCAGAGGTCGCCGAGCCGGGAAGCCGCCGCCTTGCGGAGCGCGTCGTCGTCGAGCAGCAGCGTGTCGAGCAGGAACGACGTGTCCTTGCGCAGCGAGGCCACGCGGTCGGCGGGCAGGGTCTGGTTCGAGCGGATGACGGTTTCGACGGTCGCGCGCGGGTCGGGCGGCAGGCTGCCGATGTCCATCCGCGCCAGCACCACGGCGGCGGGCGCGCCGAGCGAGGTCAGCTCTTCCTCCGCCGCCACGCGCGCGGCGAAGTCGGCGGCGTCCAGCTTCTTCACCAGCGCCTGAACCTTCTCCTGCAGTTTCGGGTCGACCTGCACCTCCGTGCCCAGCACTTGCCACGCGGTGCGCGCGTCGCTGGCGCGCAGAAGGCCTGCCGCTCGCAGGTCGGCGAGGATGGGCAGCAGGTACTTCCGCATCTCGGCGGGGTGGTCGCGGCGGAGCGCTTCGAAGCTGGCGCCGGCAAGCAGGATGTTCACGCCCGGGCCGGCGTTCTCATCGTCGGGCATCTGCCGGACGGTGATGCGGATCGGGTCGTCGTTCTCGTCGGCGAACTGGCGCGATTGGATGAGCGTGACCGACGCAAGGCCGTGCTCGTTCTCGCTGTCGCGGCTGATCTGAAGGTAATCGACGCCGGTGATGATCTGCGTGTAGGTGGCGATCGCGTCCTTGCGCGACAGGTCGATGTGCTTGAGGTGGAACATCAACGTGTTGGGCGCGCCGACCGCGACGTGCATGCGGCCGGGCCAGTCGGTGGCGTCGATCGCGACCGAGCCGGCGGTGGTGTCGAGCAGCGGCTTGACGTGCAGGTGATGGTCTTCCACGCTGACCGACACGATCTGTTTGATCGGGCGGGCGGGCTGAACGGGCAGGGAGGAGAACTCCTGGTCGACCAGGTGCTTGTGCTCGGCGCGAAGCTGCTCGAGCGTGGGCTGGGTGGCCGGAAGATCTTCGATCGCCGGAGGACGCGCCTGAAGCGGTGGCGCGGGCAACGGCGGCGTCTGTTGTGCAAGCAGGGCGAGCAGGCAGAGCGAGGTCGCGTGAGGCATGCCCGCATTATAGTGTTGAGACCGAGGACTGAGTAAACGGAAGCCGCACGGTTTTGCGGCAATCGCTACTCAGCCCTCGGCCAGCGGCGGAGGAGGATTCCATGTCGTCGCGCGCGCGAGGGCGGGTTAAGCCGCCTGGCGCTGTTCCTGCTGCGGATTCAGCAGGTTTCGGCAGATCTGCTCGATCGAGCGGGCCGTGTGCTCGTAGCCGAACTGGCCCGCGGCGCGAGCCTTGAGGGTCTCGCCGGTCTGCGAACGGAGGTTGGGGTCGCGGATGAGCTTGGCGGCGCGGTCGACGTAGCT
>JBBCIV010000137.1:0-4741 GCA_037189665.1 Phycisphaerae bacterium
CGTCACCCATTTTGGCCAAGCGATTGGCCAAAATGGGTGACGCAGGCGGCGCAGCTACAAATTCCGGCAAGTCTGCGTCGATCACGCGCATCAGCGGCTTTTGCCCCCGCATCAGCTTTTCGCACAGTTCGCCGAACGCGATGTCCGCCTCGCCACGGATGACGTAGTCCGCCAGGCGGCAGATGTCCTGCTGGTCGGTCTCGTAGCTTACCTCTGGCCCGCCGACGACGATCGTCATGCCGGGGCAGAGGCGTTTGAGGTCCTGCACGATCTTCAGCGATTGCTCGGCGTTCCAGATGTAAACGCCCAACCCGAGGATGGCAGGTTGTTCGAGCAGGATTTGCTCGACGATGTCGATCGGCCGCTGGTTGATGTCGAACTCGCGGATGCCCGCGCGCGGCAGCAGGTCGCCGGGCAGGTTCGCCAGCAAGTAGCGCAGGCCGAACGCGGCGTGGATGTACTTGGCATTCAAGGTGGCCAGTAAGATGTCCGGCAAAACGCGTTACTCCAGCGTGTTTGTCGCAAAAATGAAGGCGGTTTATCCGCCTCCGACAAAGGTTACGATTTCGACTTCGTCGTTTTCTTTGAGCGGCGAATCGTATTTTTCCGTTTTCAGGAGCCGCCGGTTGAGTTCGATGGCGACTTTATCGGGCGACAGCTTGATGTCGGCCAGAAGCGTGAGGACGGTTGTCCCTTCGGGCATTTCGCGAGGCTGGCCGTTGACCTTCAGGTTCATGCGGTCAAGTATAGCGGTAATGAAATTCGCCGCATGGACGCTCGCCTTGTTGACGGTCGCCACCGCCGGTTGCCGGTCAGAGATGACCGAAGCCCGGCGGGCGCAGAACCTGTCGTCGTTCGACCACGTCTGGGAAACCGTCCGCGACAAGCATTATGACCCGAAGTTGAACGGCGTCGACTGGAACGCCGTCCGCGCCGAACTGCGGCCGAAGGTCGAAAAGGCGCGAAACGACGACCAGGCCCGCAAAGTCATGCAGGACATGCTCGCCCGGCTGCAACTGTCGCATTACGCCATCTACAGCAACGCCGAACTTGCCCAGCCCACGCCCCGCAAGGGCTTCGTTCCCCCGATCGCCGCCGATGCGGTGATCGATCGCATCAAGTTCGGCAACCTGCCCGAAATGCCGCTGCGCGTGCATCACGAAGTCCTGCCTGAGAACGTCGGGTATTTTTACCTGAGCATCTTCATCAACCCGATCAAGGTCATGCCGCAGTTCCGCGAGGCGATCGCCGCCTCGCGCGAGACCGACGGCTTCATCCTCGATCTCCGCCACAACCCTGGCGGCATTGGCGGGATGGCGATGGGCATCGGCAATTACTTCGTCGCCCAACCCGACGCCAAGCTCGGCGAGATGATCCAGCGCGACGGCACGCTCAGCTTCGTGCTCAACCCGCAGACCGATTCGTACACCAAGCCGCTGGCGATCCTGATCGACGAGGGCTCGGCCAGCACCAGCGAAATCCTGGCCGGCGGGCTGAAAGACCTGAAGCGCGCGCGCATCTTCGGCACGCGCAGCGCAGGGATGGCGCTTCCCAGCCTGATCGAAAAACTGCCCAACGGCGACACGTTTCAGTACGCCGTCGCCAACTACATCAGCACCGGCGGTCAGACGCTGGAAGGCGCGGGCGTGACGCCGGACGAGGTCGTCGAGTACAAAGAGCCCTACGGCCCGCCCGACCCTGTCATCGCGGCGGCGGTCAAGTGGATCCAATCGCAGAAGGAGAACAAGTGAAGAAGCGACCCATCGTCGCGTTGATCGCGATCGCCAGCCTGTCGTCCGCCGCCCTCGCGGAAGCTCCGGCAGGGCTCGACCCGAGGGAACTGATCGCCAAGTCCATCGATGCCACCGGCGGCAAGGAAAAGCTGCTGTCGGTCAAAAGCATGTCGGTGACGGGCACCGTTGCCATGCCGGCCCAGGACATCAAAGGAACGATCGAAATGCACCGCGCGCCGGGCAAGGCCGTCGTCACGATTGCCATTCCCGACATCACCAGCGTTCGTTCCGGGTTCGTCGGCGATGTGGCTTACGAATCGAGCGAACTGCTGGGCTCACGCCTGTTGAACGACACCGAGAAGCGCCGATTGCTCGACGGGCTTGATCCGCAGGCGCAGTTCGACCGGGTCAACAACATGAAAGACCTGAAGGCCGAGCCGGACGGCAAGATCGGCGACATCGACGTCATCAAGATCTCGGGCACCAACGTCGATGGCGACGCCGAGGCCCACTGGATCGACGCCAAGAAGTACCTCACGCTTAAGAGTCAGGTCGTCATCCATAGCCAGATGGGCAAGATGCCCGCCACGATCGAGTTCGGCGAGTTCAAGACGATCGACGGCATCACGCTGGCGACGGTCATGAAGCAGAACGCCGTCGGCACGCAGATGATCGCCACGCTGTCGGACATCAAGATCAACAACGAGATCCCCGACGCCACCTTTGCCATCCCCGCCGAGGTGCAGAAGCTCATCGACAAGCAAGCCAACAAGCCGGCGGCAACACGGCCGGCTGAAAAGCCATGAGCAGCTGCCTGAAACGGGAAGAAGAAGCCGATCGCATCCTCGCCCACTACGGGGCCGACGCATTGCCGGACATCATGGCGATGCTGGAGCGCCAGTTCACGGTGCTGCACAACCGCGCGCAGGTACTGCTGGCGCTGTGCGGCATCATCATCAGCACCACCGGGTTTTCCGGCCGCAACATCGCGGGGACGGGATTGTGGGCGCAGATCCTCGTGCTCAGCGGCGTGGCGCTGATCCTCATCAGCGCGGGCGTCGTGTGCTGGGGCGTGCTTCACCTGCGGTGGCTGACCATGCAGCGCGGGCAGGCGACGCGTGACTGGCTGTTGGTCAGCATTGCCTATCGCGACAAAAAGACGACCAGCTATCGTGTCGGCCTGCTGATCATGCTGGTGGGATTGGCGTTATACGTGGGATCGATCGCGGTCATGCTGACCCATCCGCACTCCGCGCCGAACTACGCGCCACGCTAACGAAAAAGGGTGTCACGGTCCTGGCACGCCAAACCGTGACACCCGCGAAAAATAGCGCCTATGCTAATCCGCATCCGGCGCGAGCGTAAACTCGCTGGTGACCCGGCTCGCGATGTGCGGCGGGGCAGGTTCGTAGCGGGCGAAATCCATCGAATAGCTGCCCTGACCGCCGGTGACGCTCTTGAGTTGTGACTGGTACGTCAGCACCTCGCTGAGCGGCACCTCCGCGTTCACCTTGGCCACGCCGCCGGCGAGAATGTCGGTGCCCATGATGCGGCCGCGCTTGCCGGAGAGGTCGCCGGTGATGGCGCCGAGCTTGTCTTCCGGCACCGTCACTTCCATGTTCACCAACGGCTCCAGCAGCGCCGGCTGCGCCTTCTTGAACGCATCGATGAACGCCCACTTGCCTGCCGACTTGAAGGCGACTTCCTTGCTGTCGACGGGGTGGTGTTTGCCGTCGTAAACGATGACGCGCACGTCTCGCACCGGATAGCCGGAGATGACGCCGTGGTCCATCGCTTCAAGCACGCCTTTCTGGATCGCCGGCACGAACTGGCCGGGGATCGTTCCGCCGAAGATCTCATCGACAAACTCAAATCCGCTGCCGCCGTTGCGGGTGGCGCTGGGGGAGGTTTCCTCGAGCGGCTCGACGCGCAGGTATACCTCGCCGAACTGCCCGGCGCCGCCGGTCTGCTTCTTGTGGCGGTGGTGTCCCTCGGCCTTGCTGAGGATCGTCTCGCGATAGCTGATCTTCGGCGGCTTCGTCTCGACGTTGATGCCGCGCTGCGCGAGCCGTTCGAGCACCATGCGCAGGTGCAGTTCGCCCAGCCCGTTGATGACCAGCTCGTGCGTTTGCTTGTCAACGTGCCACGAGAAGGTTTGGTCTTCCTCGGCGATCTTGGTGAGCTGCGTGCCGATCTTGGCCTCGTCGCCGCGCGCCTTCGGAACCAGCGCCAGCCCAAACATGCTGCTGGGCAGCCCGGCCGATCGGAGGTGGACGCTGTCGAGCGCGTGGTCGTCGTGAAGCACGTCGTTGTAGTGCACGTCTTCGATCTTCGCGACCGCGCCGATGTCGCCGGCGATGATCTCGTTGACCTCCCTGTGTTCCTTGCCCTGCAGGTGGAAGACGTGGCCGAGCTTGACGCTCTTCTTGTTGTGGCCGATGTACACCTGTGACTGGCCGGTCACCTTGCCCTGGTGCACGCGGAAGACCGACAGCTTTCCGACGAACGGATCGGTCGTGACTTTGAACACGTGTGCCAGCAGTGGTTTTTCCGGATCGTTCCAGTAATCGAACGGCCGTTCGTTCTGGCGGTCGCCCTCGCCTTCGCCGGTGACGAAGGGGCGCAGGTTGCCTTCGAGCGGGCTGGGGAAGTGCAGCGCGATGGCGTCGAGAAGTTCGACGATGCCGACGGCGTTCTTTGCGTCTGCGAACAGGATGGGCACGACGTGCGCCTCGTCCATCGCGCGTTCGAAGGGGCTGTGCAGCGCCTTGTAATCGGGCTCTTCCCCGCCGAGGTATTTTTCGAGCAGGTTGTCGTCCATCTCGACGATCTGATCGAGGATCTGGGCGTGGCAGCGTTTGACGGTGTCGAAGTCGGCCTTGCCGTCGGAGTTGAGCAGGCAATCGACCACGCCCGACCCGCCGCCGAAGGGCAGGTTGATCGGCAGGCATTCGCTGCCGAAGGCGTCTCGCAGGCGATCGACGAGGCTGGATAGCTGCTCGGCGTTC
>JBBCIV010000138.1:0-4724 GCA_037189665.1 Phycisphaerae bacterium
GCCGCAGGCGCCGGCGGCGCCGGACAACCTGGTGCTGGACGCGGTGGAGGCCACCTCCGCCACGGCCGCGTCGGTCACCCTCGAGTGGGCCGACAACAGTTCCGACGAGACCGGCTTCAAACTCGACCGCCGCGAGTTCGGCGGCAGTTGGTCGCAGATCGCCACCCCCTCCGCGAATGCCACCACCTACAGCGACACGACGGCGGCATCGGACAAGACGTATGAGTATCGAATCCGCGCCACGAACACTCATGATGACAGCGACTACAGTGACCCTCTGACCAACATCGCCACGCCGCCAGCCGCGCCGACGGGCCTGAGCGTGACGGGGACGACCGCGTCGTCGGTCTTGCTCTCGTGGACCGACGTCTCGACGACCGAGACCGAGTACCGCATCGAACGCCGCGTGACCGGCGGCTCAAGCTACACCACCATCGCGTCGGACCTTTCCGCCAACAGCACGTCGTACACCGACAACACCGTGGCCGAGGGCGTGCAGTACGATTACCGCGTCCGCGCGATCAACTCGGCCGGCGACGGCTGGGCGTCCGGCGCGGTTCAGCCGTGGGCGAACCTCGCCACCCCGACGAGCGTGTCGGCTGCTGCTGCCGCGTCGACCGCGATCACGGTCACCTGGACCGACAACACGTCATTGGAGACCGGCTACGAAATCGACTACTCCACCAGCAGTACCTTCGCCTCCGGCGTCACGACCGTGACCGCCGCCGCCAACGCCACCAGCAAGCTGGTCACCGGCCTGGCCGCCGACACGACGTACTACGTCCGCGTCCGCGCGGTGAATGCCAACACGTCATCTGGCTATTCTGAGATTGCCTCTACCCAGCCGACAACTCTCACGATTACTCGTACGCCGGCAGGGAGCGTTGACGAAGGTACGCAGATCACATTGAATGCGGCGTACACGAGCGGAAATGCGCCGGCAGGAACGACGTATCGTTGGACGGTCCTGCGAGATGGCGACGAGTTTCTCGCAGACATCGATACAGGAACTACAGCCAGTTACACGTTCACCGCAACAGATAACGGTGTATATAGCGCGAATGTCTCTGCAACTACTCCATCGCTGGTCATCGACACTACCGAACTATCAAACTTTACGGTCGGGAACGTAAGTCCGACCGCCACCATCTCCGGCGAACCCCTCGGCAACATCGACGAGGGTACGGCCGTCAACCTGACCGTCACGCCGGCAGATGCGGGCTCGGAAGACACGTTCAGTTACGCCTGGAGCGTCACCAAGGATGGCAACGCCTTCGCCCTTCCGGACGGCACTGTCGTCGATGATGACAATTTCAGCTTCACCCCGACCGACAACGGTTCGTACATCGCGACCGTCGTCGTCACCGACGATGATGGCGGATTCGTCTCGGTTGCCACCGCTGCCATCACCGTCGATAACGTCGACCCGGTCGGCGCGATCACCGGCATGCCCGCCGGCAATGTCGACGAAGGCGACACGATCTCACTCGGTTCCACCGTCACCGACGTAGGCGCGGCCGATACGTTCGGCTATGCCTGGAGCGTCACCAAGGGCGGCAACCCGTTCATTCTCCCCGGCGGCGCGGTCACCAACGCCAGCACGTTCAGCTTTGTTCCGACCGACGATGGTGAGTACGTCGTCACCCTGGTCATCTCCGACGACGATGATGGCACCGACACGATCACGTCCAGCACGATCACGGTGGACAACGTCGCCCCTGAACTGACGCTGTCAGGAAACGCCATCGCTACCGTGTCTCATCCGTATTCGCTTACCATCGCCGCATCCGATCCGGGTGATGACACGATCACAAGCTACCTGATTGACTGGGGAGATAATTCCGACCCCGACACCGATGGCAATGTCGGCCAGACAGTCACCAGTGTAGCCAATCCGATCCCACACACATACCTTATCGCGGGCAACTACGCCATCCACCTCGCCGTGACAGATGAGGACGGGACGTGGTATGCGCCGACAAAGACGATTGGCGTTTATCCGCCGTCCGCGTTCCCCCTGATCCAACTCTCTGGGGCAGAGACTACTACAGCTGATCAGCCCTATACCTTGACTGGATCTGTTCCTGCCGGCGCCGTGGACTGGACGATCAACTGGGGTGATGGAACCAGTGACGTCCTACAAGATGCGGCGACATTCCAGCAGCCGCATGTTTTCAGCACGGGAGTGGAACAAGCGACAATAATGGTCACGGCCACAGGCGCGGACGGAGCGAGTGCGGTGAGCTATCACCGAGTTCGCATCGAGCCAGCCGCTTCGGGTGGGGCCTCGCCAAACCTCGGCTTTTCTACAACGGCCCACGATTCGTCGAATAACCTAATTTTTCAGGTTTCTGGCCTAGCTACAAATGAATGGGGAGAGGTCATTGTTGAGCGCAATGGCGAGGTCGTTTACCGGATCCCCAGGCGGAACGGCGCGTTCTCGACGCTGGATATATATCTCGACTCTGGCAGAAACTATACGTACTCCGCACGCCTCCGTAACTCGTCGGGAAAGGAGTCGGCGCCGGTGACGCTTCAGTCGCAGCCATCGGGCCCGTCCTCCGCAGCGCCAGCAGTTGGCTCTGCCAGCTATATAGTCGAACAAGGGCAGCCCAAGATCGTGTGGACCCGACTAGACGATACAGTTGACGTACATCATTACGAACTTCGCGGTGGTGCAGATGACATTCTTGCGCAGAATGTTCCAGGGGATACCAGAAGCCTTACGCTTCAAGCCTCATGGTTAACCAAGTATCCGGAATTCAGGGTTAGAGCGTTTGGTACCGATGGCAATTGGACTGACACGATCGTCACCAATGCTGGCGCTCGCGCGACGGGAGCAGGCGATTACTCGCAAGCACGGCTGTATGCGCCAGCCGCCCTGATGGAGTACTTTTACAGCCAGATCATGCCGAGACTGCGTGAGAACCAGTTCAAGGCGGGGTTGGCCATAGCTTCATCCGCGGGTCACTTGGATGCTAACGAAAGAGTTGCCGTCTACGCTAGTGGGGGTAGTTCGCTTAGCACGACATCTCCTCTAGCTGCTCCAATCTCCTTCTACGACACGAACGGCGATATGTTGTACGAAGAGGGAGAGCCGCTGTTCACCGTGCTGACCGATAGCAACTATCACTACTTTTCGCAGGCGACACTGCCAGAGAATCGGCAGCAAGGCATCTACTCCGCCAGGCTACACTACATAGATAGTGATGGCGACGGTTACGACGTAGGCGAGGAACTCTTGACACCTCTTGCTTCCATTGCCGCGTCTAACCAGCGGGATCTCTACCTATATCGTGATACCGATGGCGACAGCTTGTGGTCTGGGGAGGCAATCTGGAAGGATGTAAATGGCAATAGACTTTACGACAACAATGAGACCATTGTCTACAATCCTGCAGGCGTGAACGTGGCCGAAGGCGCTCTGGGTAAATCCAGGGGTCTTAATTATCATGAGGTTGCAGATAACTCGGGCAAGGTGCTTTTCTGGGCCGGAGTAAGTACCGCAGACACCGTGGACTATGGTGGTTCATACCAATTTGTGTCGGATGTGCAGCAGGCCTACGGCGCGGTGGCATCGGCCGCACCGATGTACAGTGGCACGCTGCTGAGCCGCTTGGCGGGGCAGAATAGCACTCCGTGGAATCTCGGGTCACTCATGCAAGCCGCAGGAATCTCGCCTGTTGCCTTGCCTTCCAACACGTACTCCTTCTCGGCGACCAGTTCAACTTCCTGGCTAGCGACGGCAAGTGACACTGATATCCGCTACCTCAAACCCGGTGATTGGCTCGATATCGGTGGAAATCTTTACAAGCTTGAAGGCATTGGCTTTGCCTCAGGCACTTTCGGCGTCAGCGGGACCGTAGCACCGCCAACGTCGTACGCCGGTCCCGTCGCAGCATACAATTTTACAAGTATCGCGGCACGCGATGCGACTGCGCTAGTACCCGCGTTGAATGCCGAGCGAGGCCGCGACATAGTGCTAGTCCAGCGACAAAACATTGACGAACTCCGCCGTCTGCTTCAGCAGTTCACGGTGGCAGCACTTGGGGATGTACCGAGCGGCGAAGTTGAGCTTCTATCAGATATCGCCCGCCTAAATGTAGTCCCCGACACGAACACAGACGGACTATTACGAGCGGTTCCACTTGGTCCAGAGACGACCGGTTGGATGGAGTTTGATCCACGAACTTCAAGACCTCTCACCGCGATCCCTGTTGTCCGCACTATCCAGGGCGCACTTCCAACATTGGGATACTTCTCGAGCGGTGGAGTCTGGTCGCCAACAGCCACTCTTCGCACCCCCTTAGCATTTGCGGACGCGTCCGAAGACGGCGACAATTTTGCTTGGTCAGGTGGCATGCGAGTGAACCAGGTCCTCTACGTCAATACATTGAACAATCACGTAAAACGCGTCTCCGTGATTCGACCGTACGGGAACGAAGTGGTCTTTGACTTCCCGTGGGATCCGACTACGCAGAATTTCAGTGATGTGGGCTCCCCGATCGGAATCAACAGCGATCGGACGTATACCCTGCACGGTAATGGCATCTACACGCCGGGGGCCGCGCCGTTTGTTGGCGCAAACTACACGATGGAGTTCAGTAGCGGGCTCAGAGTAGAATTGAGTAGCTCAGGCATTGGGTACGTCGTCGACGAGCAGACCGGCATCCAAAAGCTGCCATCACTCGGTGGAATTGCCCCAAGCAGACCTTGGAGCATGG
>JBBCIV010000139.1:0-7297 GCA_037189665.1 Phycisphaerae bacterium
TCATTCACGCTATAATCCCTGACACAATGCCTCTGACCTACCAAACCACCACGCTGGCCAACGGCCTGACCATCGCCGCCGAGATCAACCCCGCCGCGCATTCGTTTGCGGCCGGCTTTTTCGTCAAAACGGGGTCGCGCGATGAGCCGCTGGCGATCAACGGCGTGTCGCACTTTCTCGAACACATGATGTTCAAGGGGTCGGAGCGGTATACGTGGGAAGACGTGAACCGCATTTTCGACGAGATCGGCGCCCGCTATAACGCGTTCACCAGCCAGGAGATGACGGCGTACTACGCGAACGTCATCCCCGAGTTCACCGAGCGGGCGATCGAGCATCTCTCGCACCTGCTGCGGCCGGCGCTGCGGGAGGGAGATTTCGATACGGAGAAGAACGTCATCCTCGAGGAGATCGCGATGTACCTCGACGATCCGGGGCACGTCATCTACGAAAAGCTGATGGCGCTTCACTTCAGCGCTCACCCGCTGGGCATGAGCATCCTCGGCCCGGCCGAGAGCATCCAGCGGATGAAGCGGGACGAGATGGCCAGCTACTTCGAGGCCCGCTACGGCCCCGGCAACACGGTTCTCGCGGTGACCGGGCGGCTGGATTTCGACGAGATCGTGAAGCTGGCCGAGAAATACTGCGGGCACTGGAAGCCGCAATCCGCGCCGCGCGCCAACGTCATCCCGTCGCTCGCCGCATCGCGGCACGAGTTGACCGACGCGAAGCTTAACCGCAAGTATACGATGGCCCTCACCGCCGGCCCCAGCGCGCAGGACGACCGGCGGTTCGCGGCGCGGGTGCTGTCGGACGTCATCGGCGATTCCGAGGGCAGCCGGCTGTACTGGGCGCTGGTCGACAACGCCATCGCGGAGGACGCCGATTTCGGCTTCTACCCGCACGACGGCTGCGGCAGCTTCTACCTGTCGCTGGTGACCGATCCGGAGAAGGGCGAGCAGGCGCTGGATATCGCGCTGAGGGAACTGGAACGCGTCAAGTCCGACCTGGCCGCCGACGAGGTGAACCGCGCCCGCAACAAGATCGCCTCCAGCCTCGTGCTCGGCGGCGAATCCCCGCTCGGCCGCATGCGAGCCCTGGGCAACCAGTGGATCTACACCGGCGGATACCGCTCGCTCGACGACGACATGAACGTGCTGATGAGCGTGACGCCGGAATCGCTGAAAGCACTGATGGCCGACTTCCCGTTCGACCCGATGACCGTCGTGACGCTCGGGCCGAAGTAAACCCGGCAACCCGAAGATCAATACATTGACGACCGCCGACGCTTTTCGCGTTCGGCATCGCGTTTGCGCTGATTTTCGGTCGCGCGAGCGAGAACGCGTTTTTCGCCGGCGCTAAGGCTGTTCATCCCCTGATCGGCCACCTTGGCCAAAATGCGGTCGACCTCCTCCTGCTCGCGCCTTTCTTCCTGTTCCTCTCGCTGGCGGCGTTTGGCGCGGGTCGCGGATTCCTTCTCACGCTGGCGTTGCTGCGCGGCATGGGCTCGATCGTAACCGCTCTCGGCCATGTACCCTTCGTAGGCGTACGGATCGGTCTGGCTCAACATTTGTCGCCATTGTATGCAGTTGATGAGGCAGTTAATGCCGATGAGAAGCATCAGCCCCCCGCCAAACCCCGCGCGTGCGAACACGGCGTAGGTCATCAGCAAGATCGCGCCAACCAGCCCGACGTGGACCGTGATCCACATCGAACGATACTGCCCCAGCGGCTTCCACAACAGCGCCTGCAAGAACTGCCCGCCGTCCAAGGGAAAGATGGGCAGCATATTAAAGTAAAGCAATCCAAGGCTGATCGCGTAAGTCAATTCGATCCAGCCCCATTCGTAAACGTACGGCAACAACGGGACCGAGCCGTGCATGAAGTAAATCGACACACCGGTGACAAGACAGATGACGACGTTCACCAACGGCCCGGCGGCGACCGTCACGCCCTGAGACCACGGATTGTTCGCCGCCATGGCGTAAGCCAGGCCGCCCAGGGGGTTCAGCGTGATGAGTTCCGCACTTCCGCCCGTCCAGCGCGCTCCGAAACAATGGCCAAACTCGTGCAGCAACACGATGCCCCAAAGGATGGCGACGATCTGTAACTTAACGGGAAACGGCGTGTGCGGGCCGAAGCCGAACAATAGCACCAGCGCCAGCATGATCAGGAACGCAGCGTGCATGCGCACCGAAATGCCGAAAACGCGAAACAGCGGCACCGAACCGGTCATGAGCCAATTCAGCACGCCCATCGCGCCGCCAGCGCCGGAGGAAGAACGGGAATAGTCGCGATCGTCGTATCCCATGAACGTTTACGCCTTCCTGGAAAACCGCTCGTAGAGCAGCAATGTCGCGATCGTTTTGCTGTCGATGATCTCGCCGCCGCGAATGGCGTTGATGCAGTCGTCGAACTTCATGGGGCTCAGTTCGATCTGCTCGCCCTCGTCGAGGTTCGCCGTCTGCAATTGCAGCTTGGTGGCGACGTAGGTGTGCATTTTTTCGGTCAGGATGCCGGGCGAGGCGTAGAAGCTGGACAGGTGCGTCAATTTGCCCGCCAGGTACCCCGTTTCTTCCAGCAACTCCCGGCCGGCGCAGTTGATGGGGTCTTCCTTCGGCTCGAGCGTGCCGGCGGGCAGTTCAAGCAGGTGTTCGCCGACGGTGTAGCGGTAGTTGCGGATCATCAGCACGGTATCGTCGTCCAGCAGCGGCAGGATGACCACCGCGCCGGGATGAACGCATATCTCGCGCGTGTGGCGCGACCCGTCCTCATGCGATTTCAGGTGGTGCAGTTCCAGCCGTACCTTCTTGCCGTTGTAGAGCACCTGTTTTTCGATGACGTCGAAACTCATGGCAGCCATTATAGCGAGGCGACCCCTCCGCGCCTGTTTCGGCAAACATCCGTACTTGCCACATTTGCGCCGATCCGTATGAAGGGAACCAATGAAAGATCCCCATCTGCTGGCCACCCTTCTCATGCAGATCGCGGTCATCATTGCGCTGGCGCGACTGATGGGCATGCTGGCAGCGAAATTGCGCCAGCCACAGGTGATCGGGGAAATCCTGGCGGGCATTCTGCTGGGCCCGACGCTGCTGGGCTGGGTGTGGCCGTGGGCGTCGCAGAGCCTGTTTCCGTCAGATCTGTCGATGACGGTGCTACAGATGGTGGCACAGCTCGGCGTGGTGCTGTTCCTGTTCTTGGTAGGCCTGGAGTTCGATCCGAAAATCCTCCAGCGTCGCGGCAAGGTGGCGGCCGCGATCAGCGTGAGCGGCATTCTCGTGCCGTTCGGGATCGGCTTCGCCGCAACATGGCCCCTGATTCACCTGTTCGATCCGAACCATCAGGAGAACCCTTTTCCGACCGCGCTGTTCATGGGTGCGGCGATGAGCGTGACGGCGTTTCCGGTGCTCGCGCGCATCGTCGCCGAAAGGAACCTTCAGAAAACCGAAGAAGGCGGCATGGCGATCGCCGCCGCCGCGGTGGACGACGTGCTGGCGTGGACCATGCTTGCGATGGTGGTCGCGTTCGTGCCCGGCGCTTCCGGCGACTCCCACCCTCTCGTCAAGCTCGGAGGTGCGGCGATTTACGTGGGCGTCATGCTCTTGGTGGTCCGGCCCTTCCTGAAGCGAATCGAACTGGTTTTCGAACGTCAGGACAGACTGTCTGCCGGCGTGCTCGCCACGCTGCTGCTCACCTTGCTGCTCAGCGCCTTCGCGACCGAACTGATCGGCGTCCACGCCCTGTTCGGCGCGTTTGTCGCCGGTTTCGTCATGCCCAAGGGGCCGAAGTTCGTCGAAGCGGTGACCGAACGGCTGGAGGCGTTTGCGCTGGTCTTCCTCCTCCCGGCGTTCTTCGCCTACGCGGGCCTGAAGGCGGACCTCCGCGACGTCCTGCAGTTCGACATGATCGGCTACACGCTGCTGCTGATCATACTCGCCTGCGCCGGCAAACTTGGCGGTTGCATGCTGGCGGCCAAGGTCACCGGCATGGCCTGGCGGACCAGCTTCACGCTCGGCGTACTCATGAACACACGCGGGCTGATGGAGCTGATCATCCTGACGGTCGGCCTGTCGCTGGGCGTCATCAATACGCCGGTCTACTCAATGATGGTCATCATGGCGCTGGTCACCACCGCGATGGCCGCCCCGCTGCTGCAAGTACTGCTGCCGGCACGCGAGCGCGACAACCGCAAGGCCGACAAGATCTTTTCGATTCTCATTCCCGTCGCCCGTCCTGAATCAGGCGGGCCGCTGCTGGAGATGGCGTCGTATCTCGCCGGCCCCGACGAGAAGGCCCGCCGCATCTGTGCCCTGCACCTGGAGCGCCCGACCGAAACCGAGCTATACCGCAGCTTCAGTTCTGAAGTGCTCCACCCCGCGAAGCTCGAAGAACTCGAACCACTGATGGAAGAGGCCCGCCAGCGGAAGATCGCGGTCGATCCGATGTCGTTCTTCAGCCGCGACGTGCCAAGCGATATCGCCCGGGTCGTACGGCAGCAGAACATCGACCTAGTGCTGATGGGCTATCACACGCCCGTGTTCGGCCGCTCGCTGCTGGGCGGGACGGTGCACCGCGTGATGACCGGGACCGATTGCGACGTGGCGGTGTTCGTCGATCGCGATTTCGCGGCGCCGAAGCGCATCCTCGTGCCGTTCCTCAACAGCACGCACGACCGCCTTGCCCTCGATATCGCCGGCCGGGTGGCGCGGGCGACCGGGGCTGCGATCTCGATCGTGCACATCACTCAGTCTGACGACGAAGGCAAATCCCGGATTCTCGAAAAATCGTTCTCCGATCCCGCCCACCAGGCCAACGTCGGCATCAAGGTCGTTTCCGACGATTCGCCTGTCGAAGCTGTACTCAACGAGGTAAGCGGGCACGACTTGGTCGTCATCGGCGTATCGGAAGAGTGGGGTTTGGAATCGAGCTTGCTCGGCTTCCGCGCCGAGCGCATCGCGGCCGAGAGTCCCACGAGCCTGCTCATCGTCAGGCGATACCAAACGGCGGGAGCGTAGAAGTAGAGGGAAAGATCAAAGCAAGGAGGAAGGCGATGGTTCGTTGTTTCTGTCGGATTCAGGCGGCGATGTTGGTCGGAGCGGCACTGGCGATGGCGGGCGTTGCGCTCGCCCAGGAGGCGCCCGCCACCGCGGCCGACCCCAAGCTGACGCTGGAGCAGGTGCGCTCGCACCGGATATTGCTTCAGGCGATCATGAAGGAAGATCTGGCTGCCGTGCGACAGTCGCTCGATTCCGGCGCTGATCCCAATCGCGTCATCGGCGGCTATTCTCCGCTGGAATCAGCAGCGCTGGTCGGCAACGTGGACATCGTCAAACTGCTCGTCGAACGCGGCGCCGATCCGGCCGTGAAGAAAAAAGACGGCGAGCCCCTTCATGTCTGGGCCACCAAGTTCGGCAACAAAGATCCCGACTCCTCCTTCACGCAGATCGGCGCATACCTAAAAGCTCGCATCGACGGCCTGCCCGACGCCCCCGTCCGACAGATATCCGAAGAGGAAATCGCCGACGCCAAACTCGACGACGGCGTCGTCATCCCGCCCGAGGTGGCGCTGAAGGCGGGCCGCGTCGAGAAGGCCGACCTGTCCGACTACAACAACGTCCCCGTCCCCGCCGGCTGGACGGTGTTCCGCGCCGAAAAAGAGAAAGCCTGGATCCTCTCCAACGGCCAGACCGACGCAAAGGCCGTCCGATTCATCCTCGCCGACCCGCAGCCAGCCTCCGAATCGCTCAACCTCGTCCGCCAGGATCTCGAACGTGGCCTGAGCGGTTATGCCCAACTCTGCGGCGTACCCACGCTGCGCAACTTCGACATTACCAGCGGCATCACGACCTACCCCGACAAGACGCTCTCGCTCTCCGCCAACGCGATGGGCATGGAGCAGTCAAACGTCGTCGGCTTGTTTGAACTGTCGGGCAAAATCCGCGAGGGCAAGTTCTACGCCGTCCTGCTCCACCGCGGCCCCGACGACGCCACCCTGCCCGCCATCAGCCAGTTCATGGACTTTCGCCAGGCGGCGCTGAAAGATCCGTAGCCTGTAGCACGAGGCCAGTTCACCACCCCGACATCCTCGGCCGCGCGTGCAGGTAGTAACGCCCTTCGGCAACGTGGACGTCGATCGGACAGCCGTACACCTTCGACAGCCGCCCGCCCGTCAACACCACTTCAGGCGTTCCGGTCACGTTTGCGGCACCGTCGTCCAACAGCAATACGTTTGATGTCCGCCGCGGCAATTCTTCGGTGTGATGCGTGACCATGATCATCGCCGGCGGCGGGCCGTCGGTGTCGTTGGCCATGCTGTCGAGCAGGTCAAGCAGTTCTTCCCTTCCACGGATGTCCAGCCCCGCCGTCGGCTCGTCCAGGATCAACACGCTTGGCCGAACAACCATCGCTCGCGCGAGCTGCGTCCGCAGCTTTTCCCCGGTGCTCAGATGGCCGTACGCGCCGCCAGCGATGTGGTGCAAGCCGAACCGATCGATCATCTCGCCGACGCGCTTCGCCTGCGCATCGGTCATTGCCGAGTAGACCGCCAGCGTACCTTCGAAGCCGGTGAAGACCACTTCGCGCACGCTCAACGCCGGATCGATCTCGTACGGCAACGTCGGCTGCACAAGCCGCACGATCTGCCGGAGGTCGTTCAGGTTCGTTTCCCCAAACAGCCGCCCCGCCACGCGCACCGTGCCGCGCGATGCCCACAGGTAGCCCAGCAAAATGCGTGACAGCGTCGATTTCCCCGACCCGTTCGGGCCTAAGATCGCCGCCTGCTCCCCCGCTCTCACTCGCCACGATACGTCCCGCAAGATCGGCCGATCGTTCCGCAACAGCCAGACGTTGGAGATATCGATCGCGTCGGCGGCGTTACTCAACGAAGAGGACTCACGCTTCATCACGCCGATCGTAGCGCAATTGCCGGCCGCGCACAAAAAACATAACGGCGCGATCGATACGGCAATGCTTCCGGCGAGCCGGAAGCAGCGATGACCTGCAAGGCCCAGACCTTGATTAAGACTTGGTGGAGATGAGGCCGGCGGCAGGGCGCGATGCGCCTATCCTCCATCGACGCCGAGAGCCGGGTATCGCTCAGAATCACGCGCATCCTGATCGCCGAAGCTCAACCGGGCCCACAACGCTCAAGCGTCGAACGCGTAAGCCCGGCAAGAGAAACGTTCGGTTTTCGCTGGTTGAACCACGTGACACAACGCTCAAGCGTCGAACACGTAAGCCCGGCACGAGAAACGTTCGGTTTTCGCTGGTTGAACCACGTGACACAACGCTCAAG
>JBBCIV010000140.1:0-9450 GCA_037189665.1 Phycisphaerae bacterium
ACTCGTCGCACCGATCCCGGTAACAGCGGCGTTAAGTTCGGCGGCACCGATCCCGCCGGCTTTGAAGTTGTCAAACTGGGCTGCCGTCAGCACCCACGCATCGACGGTCTGCGTTCCGGACGTCGCGCCGATGTTCGAGACCTGAAACAACACCATGTACGTCACGCTTTCATCGCCGACCATCCCCGTGCCGCTCGCCTTGGTGCTCTGGCTGAACGTCCGGATGCCCATCAGGTTCTGCGCCGTAGTCGAGGTGCCCTCGTATTCGTTGGCCGCAACGTCGAGCTTGGCCTGGGTGTCGCCATGGGAAGCCGAGGCCGTCAGCAGCAAAGCCGAAATCCCGTTGTTCGCCGCGCCTCCGCTTTTGTAGAGCATGCTGCCGTACAGCGTGCCGAAGGTGACGGAGAAATCGATTCCACGCGTCGCGTTCCGCGCTTCGCTGGCGTGGTATCCCAGCTTGGCCGCGCCGCCGGCCGTCACGAGGTTGCTGAACGTCAGGCCGCTGCCGAGATACTCGGTCGTGCCGTTGGTGGTATAAGCCGTGCCGTCAAGCCCGGCCGCCGATCCGCTGACGGCGTTCAGCGTCGAGTTCGTCGAGCCGTAATTGAACGGCTCGTACAGCACAATCGCGCCCTGAGAGACGAGCGGCAACGCCATCGCGGCCGTCATGCAAGTCAGATAGTGTCGAAAACGCATTTCTCGCAACCTCTTTTAGTTTCGCAAAAATTGATAATACAGTTGTACGTGACGGCTTCGCATAAGTGCGAAGGACCATACGAAGCCCGCGAGCATCAATGATGAACATATCGGCCCGACGATCCCTGACCCGCACAATCAATTACCAGTCGGGCGGCGCCCAGTTCGGGCTCTACCAAGGCAATCCTCTCCAGACGTGATTTTTATCGAATGCGCGGGTAATCCCGTTCGGCGCGCGGAAGGCATCGCCGGGCGAAAGCATTTCCGCGTGCGCGTCCGCCATCAGGGCGGCAAGACGGTTGTTGTGAACGAAATAGGTCGAGTTCTGATACGCGGCCGGCTGGGGCGTGAATAGGTGCATCGCGTAAATCTGTCCGTTGTTCGCGGGCGGGATGGCATCGGCAAGCAGAATAAAATTGCTTCGTTGCGGAATGCGGTTGAGGGCGAAAATTTCAGTCGATCTGGTCCTCCCCCACGACTGGGGCTTGCCGCTGGAAGGATACCCCGACGCTTCATTGATGCGAAAATTCCATCGCCTGGCGTTGTAGCGGGACGTGTCTTCGCCGACGTAGTAACTGCCGTAGCACCAGTACGAACCTCGCGTGTAATAACCGGTCCCGCCGGGGATAACCGGGCAACGGGTGACACCGTGGGTGACGTAAGCCTTGGCAGGCAAGGACATCAGCGGGGAGAAGTGATCGCCATCGGACGCGCCGGGGCGGAATTCACCAGCAATGAAGGCGGACCAAGGATACCACTGCTCGCCCAGACCAGTGACATTCTCTATTCGAAACATGGTGACACGATGATCATTATCGACGGCGTACATCATGAGGCCGACGCCGGATTGCCTCAGGTTGCTGAGACACATCGCGCCCTTGGCCGCCTGCCGCGCTTTGCCCAGGGCGGGCATCAGAAGTGCGATCAGCATGCCTACAATTCCGATAACCACCAATAGTTCGACCAGCGTGAACCCAACCTGACGTGCTCGACGGTAACGGGCATCGGCGTCGCTCCCCCGAAGCGACAGCGACGTCCCGAAGCAGAGTTCGTGTTTCATATTCCGTCCTCGCGCTCGCACTGAGGGCAAGCTTATAGTGCGCAAGGCGATCAAACCACGCTTGTTTTACGCAGCACGTTGCGTAAAATTTTCGCTGCCATGTCCGTGCGTCCGACCTATAAAAAGATCGCCAGCGCTTGCGGCGTGAACTCCTCAACCGTCTCCCGCGCTCTCAACAACCACCGCAGCATTCCGGAGGCGACGCGCAAACGCATCCGGTCGATCGCGGAACGAATGGGATGGCAGCCAAACCCGCTGGCATCGGCGTACATGGCCCACCTGCGATCGACGCATCCGCCGTCGTTCAAGGCATCCTTGGCGGTGGTGGTGGACTTCCCGATGCCCGGCGGCATCGACGATCTACCGGGACACGTACGCCGTATTTATCAGGGCACCGAGCGCCGGGCGGCGGAGTACGGTTATCGCGTGCATCCGTTCTGCCTGTGTGAACCCGACATGACGCCCGCGCGCCTGGACCGCACGCTGTTCAACCGCAACATCCCCGGCATGATCATCACCGGCATGTCAACGCCGGGAAAACGCCTCGACCCCATCAACTGGTCGCGTTACGCCGTCGTCGCGACCGGATACTCGCTGCTCACGCCGCGGCTGCACCGCGTCGCCAACAACGTAATGCACGGCTTCAAGCTCGTGATCGACAAGGCCTTTTCGATGGGGTATCGGCGCGTGGGCGTGGCGGTATCGCGGTCGTACGATGAACGAACGAATCACGGCGTGCTGTTCCCCGCGTCGTACATCCGCACGCAACTGCGGCCGGGACAGGCGCTGGAAACGTTTATCTATGACGACCACGGCCCGGACGCCGTTCCGATCGTCGCCGAGTGGCTTGAGCGCGTGCGGCCGGAACTGGCGATCGGCACCTACATGCTTGAGGCGATCCAATCGCTCGGCTGGCGTATTCCGGAGGACATCGCGTTCGCGACGTTCGACGTGTCCCAGGAATATCCCGACCACGCCGGCCTCGATCAACGCCACGAAACCATCGGCCGGGTGGCGGCGGATGTGTTGATCAACGAAATCACTCACAATCACCGCGGCATCCCGCGCGATCCGGTTGAACACACCATCCTCGGGCACTGGGTAGACGGGCAGACCGCACCATCACGACGCCTGCCACGCCGACGGGCCGGCGGGCGATCCTGATTGCATTCGCCCGCGCCTGCCCCGACAATCGATGGCGTCATGCAACCACTCGTCGGCATCATCATGGGCAGCAAATCGGACTGGGACACGATGAAACACGCGGACCAGATCCTCAGCGACTTCGGCGTTGCGCATGAGTGCAAAATCGTTAGCGCCCACCGCACGCCTGATCTGCTGTTTCAGTACGCCGATCAGGCCGCCGGTCGCGGGATTCGCGTGATTATCGCCGGCGCCGGCGGTGCGGCTCACCTGCCGGGAATGTGCGCCAGCAAAACGCACTTGCCCGTTTTAGGCGTGCCAGTGCAATCAAAGGCGCTCAGCGGCATGGACAGCCTGTTGTCGATCGTGCAGATGCCGGCCGGCATCCCCGTCGGCACGCTGGCGATCGGCGAAGCCGGCGCGAAGAACGCAGCGCTGCTGGCAATCGGCATCCTCGCTACAAATAATTCGTCGCTGACGCAAAAGCTTAAGGACTACCGCGCCAAACAGACGCAGACGGTGCTGTCGATGTCGCTCGACTGACCCTGACGCGGCTTCCTTACAAACGCGCCGTTTGGCCGTGCCTGATTCTTATTCGTGCCGATTCGTGTAGATTCGTGGACCTGACATGAGCTTTTTCGCCAAAACCCTCGACAAGCTGAAAACGGCGCTGAAGAAGACCGCCGACGTCCTCAACACGGACGTGCGAACGCTGTTCGTTCCCGGCCGGCAGATCGACGACGCGTTTCTGGAGGAGATCGAGGAGAAGTTCATCCGCGCCGACATGGGCGTGAAGAACGTCGAGATGATCGTGGGCGCGATCCGCGACCGCTGGCGCCTCGGCCGCATCCGCAACGCCGCCGAGGCCAAGGACGTGGTGAAAGAGCTGATGCTCCGCGACTGGCCGGCCGAGGAGCGGGAGATCCGGTTCGCGGAAAAAGGCCCGACGGTCATCATGGTCGCTGGCGTCAACGGCGCCGGCAAGACGACCTCCAACGCCAAGCTCGCCAGCCTGCTGAAGAATCGCGCCGGCAAAAGCGTGATGGTCGCCGCCGGCGATACCTTCCGCGCCGCGGCCGTCGAGCAGTTGACCATCTGGAGCAAGCGCCTCGGCGTCGAGATCGTCAAACACAAGCAGGGCGCCGACCCCGCCGCCGTCGCGTTTGACGCGTGCGAGGCAGCCAAGGCGCGCGGCATCGACGTCGTCATTGTCGACACCGCCGGCCGGCTGCACACGCAGCAGCACCTGATGCGCGAACTCCAGAAGATCCGCGACGTCATCAGCAAGCGCATCGAAGGCGCGCCGCACGAAGTGCTGCTCGTCCTCGACGCCACCACCGGCCAGAACGGCGTTCACCAGGCCAAGCATTTCACCAGCGCCGTCAACGTCACCGGCCTCATGCTCGCCAAGCTCGACGGCACCGCCAAGGGCGGCGTGGTGCTGTCGATCAAGGACGAGCTGAACATCCCCGTCAAATTCATCGGCCTGGGCGAGACGCCCGACGACATCGAGACCTTCGAACCCAAACGCTTCGTCGATGCCCTGTTCGACGAAACGCCATCAACCCCTGTCGTATCTCAATAAAACGCAGTCACTTAAGTTCGTTTTACTTGCATCCATTTGACAGGCAACCAGAGCGTGTTACGCTTTTTAGCAGTCGCCAAAGTCGTCCGGCGTGTGCCGGGTGACACGGGGAACCCAACTCCTGAGCGAGCGAAAACGCCCGCTTTCAGGACGGGGCGCAGGGCCGGACAAACTCCGGTTCAGGCCACTTCCAAGGCCCAGCCCGTCAGCTAACCCCGTCGGCATGTGGAAGGGCGGCCTTTCGCTCCCCGTATCTCTCGGGAAGCAAGTCCACCCACACCGAACGGTTGTGATCCCCCTCGGTGAAGGAACCGAGGGTTGTGGGTGTGCATTTATGCGCGAACAATCTATCCTGGCTCGCCTGCGGGCCGTGGTCGTCGGGCGTCCTCGTGATCTGGGCGACCGGTCGCTGTTTCACAAGGTATCGCTCGTCGCGATCCTGGCATGGGTGGGACTTGGCGCCGATGGGCTCAGTTCGTCCTGCTACGGGCCCGAAGAAACGTTCAAAGCCCTCGGCCAATACACCGGGCTTGCGCCGATCATCGCGTTGATGTGCGTTATCACCATCGCGATCATCTGTGCCAGCTACCGCCAGATCATCGAGCTCTTCCCCTCCGGCGGCGGCGGATACCTGGTGGCGAGCAAGCTGCTGTCTCCGAAGGCGGGGCTGGTCTCCGGATCGGCGTTGCTCGTCGATTACGTCCTCACGATCGCCATCTCGATCGCCAGCGGCGCCGATGCGTTGTTCTCACTGCTGCCGCCGGCATATCAGGCGTGGAAGCTGCCGTTCGCGTGTGCGGGCATCGCATTGCTGACGCTGATCAACCTGCGTGGCGTGCGCGAGTCGGTCGGGCTGTTCGCGCCGGTGTTCTTCCTGTTCATCATCACGCACGCGATCGCCATCTTCGCGGTGATCGGCGTTCACCTGTTCGACCTGCGATCGGTCGTCACGCAGGCCGGCGCGCAGATGAACGAGGCGCACGGCTCGCTCGGCCTGCTGGGCATCGGCGCGTTGCTGCTGAGGGCGTTCAGCATGGGTGCGGGGACGTACACCGGCATCGAGGCCGTATCAAACGGCCTATCCGTCCTGCGCGAGCCAAAGGTGGAAACCGGCAAGCGAACAATGACGCTCATGGGCGTTTCGCTGGCGGTCACGGTGTTCGGGCTTATCACCGCGTACCTGCTTGAACGCGTGGAACCGGTGGCGGGAAAGACGTTGAACGCGGTGTTGTTCGAACGCGTAACCGCCGGTTGGCCGGCGGGACTGGGTTATTGGTTCGTGCTGATCTCGATGCTGTCGGCGACGGCGCTGCTGTTCATCGCGTCGCAGGCGGGATTTCTAGACGGCCCGCGCGTCTTGGCAAACATGGCCATCGACCGCTGGTTTCCGACAAGATTTGCAACGTTGTCTGACCGCTTCGTCACGCAGAACGGCATTCTATTGATGGGCATCGCCGCCCTTCTGACCGTGATCGGCACCGGCGGAAGCGTCTCGCTCCTGGTGGTGCTGTACAGCATCAACGTCTTCCTGACGTTCAGCCTGTCGCAACTGGGCATGGTGCGCCATTGGTGGACGAGCCGCGATGCCGAACCGAAATGGAGGCGAAAGCTGGCGATCAACGGCGTTGGACTCATGGTAACCAGCTTTATCCTGGCGACGCTCTGCATCGAAAAATTTCACGAAGGCGGCTGGGTCACGGTGGTGCTGACAACGTCGGTGGTAGCGTTGGCGACGCTGGTGAAGCGTCACTATCGTGGGACGTCGCAGGCGCTGGCCCGGCTGGAAGCGCTCGTGGCGCAAACCGAACGCGAGTTCGATCGCGAACCCCGCCCCGCCGTTATCAATGCCCAACGCACGGCCATTCTACTGGTGAACGGATACAACGGACTTGGCCTGCATACGATGTACGGCGTGCTGCGCATGTTTCCGGGCATGTTCGGCAAGCTGATCTTCGTTCAGGTAGGAGCCGTGGATGCGGGCACCTTCAAGGGCGCCGAAGAACTCAACGCCCTGCGCCAACAAACCCGTGAATCGGTCGGCCGCTATATCCAGGTGGCCCGGCGGCTGGGATTCGAGGCCGAAGGCAAAACGGATATCAGCATCGATCCCGTTCCGACCATCCAGGACCTCACCGCGTCTCTTCTTCGCGAACACCCTTCGGCGGTGGTATTCGGCGGACAGTTGTCGTTCGTGCGAGAAACGATCTGGACGCGATGGCTGCACAACTACGTCGTCTTCGCGCTCCAGCGACTCTTCTGCCGCGACGGCGTGCCGTTCGTGATCGTGCCGGCACGCGTTTAGGCCCTGAAAATCGCCGTTTTTCGATCGCCAGCGGAGTCGCATCGGTCCGGGTATACTGCGGCGATGCGGCCGCTGACGATCGGAAGTCTTACGCTCGAAACGCCCCTGCTACTGGCGCCCATCGCGGGATATTGCGATGTCAGCTTCCGCGTTATCGCGCGATCGTGCGGCGGCGTGGGATTGGCGGTGTCGGACCTGCTTTGCCCAGAAGGCGTGCTGCGCGAGAACTATCGCTCAATGCAACTGGCGGCGACGTGCGAGGAGGATTCGCCGCTGTCGATGCAGTTGTACGGGAGCGATGTCGAGCGGCTGTGCGAGGCGGCGCGGTGGGCGGAAGATCGCGGGGCCCACGTGGTCGATATCAACATGGGCTGCCCCGTCGACAAGATCACCAAGCGCGACGGCGGATCGAAGCTGCTGTGCGATCCGGATCGAACGGTGCGGATGGTCGAAAAGATCGGCCGCGCTCTCAGGCACACGCCGCTGACCGCGAAGATGCGATTGGGATGGGACGACACGTGCATCGTCGCGCCTTCACTGGCCCGGCGGCTTGAGAACGCGGGCATTTCGATGATCACCATCCACGGCCGCACGACGGAGATGCGGTTCAGCGGCGAGGCGCGACTGGACGGAATTGCCGAGGTCGTCAACGCGGTGAATCGCATTCCAGTGATCGGCAATGGCGATATCAAATCGCCTCAGGACGCGAAACGGATGATGGACGTAACAGGCTGCCGCGGTGTGATGATCGGCCGGGCGGCGCTGAGCCGGCCTTGGATCTTTCGTGATACGTGGAGCTACCTCACCACCGGCGTCATCCCGCCGTCACCCACGATCGAACAGAAGTGCGAGCTGATGCGACGGCACTTCCGCAATCTCTGCCACTACCGTTCCGAACGAGCGGCGGTCATCGAGTTTCGCAAACGCGTAAGCTGGTATGCCAAGCAGATGAATCCGTGCATCATGTTGAAGGAAGCCGTTCGCGTTATTAACAGCCGGCAGGACTTTGAAGACGCCGTCGAGCGCTTCCTCGAATGGCGAGCGACGCGAGACGATCAGGCCGCCGAACTCGACGAGTCCGAGCTGCCCGCAACAGTCTGATCGACGATCATAAACGCACGACGCTGGCGACGCGTATCACCAGAATTTATCTTCTAAGTTATTATTTTATAATCACTTATATAAAAATAGGCGTTCTGGCGCTATACAATAATATATAGGTGTCCGTCAGAACTTCGTTTTCATGCTCGCCGACGGCGGAGCAGCAACCCGCTGGCGGCGGCGAGCGCGCCAAGCGTGGCGGGTTCGGGGATGGTAGTAAAGGCGATCTCGGCATTCAGGCTCTGCATCTCCGCCGTACCGATGCCCGAAGCGCTGGCCGACACGGTGAACGTCAACGCCGCGTTGACCACGGTGACGTTCACCGGCAACACCGCTTCAGCCGTGCCGATGAACTGGCCTTGTCCATCACCGCCGATCGGCGAAGGCGGAACGAACGTCAGCGGCACGACGAGCGCGTCGCCGTCGATGTTAAGCGTGCCGGAGTAGGTCAGGCTCGCGGGCGAGTTGGTGATGAGGTAGTCGCCTTCGACGCGAACGCTGACCTTCTGGATCGTCTCGCCGGGGTTGGTGCTCGCGGTAACGCTGGCCGTATCGGTGCTGCTCGAGGGGCTTCCTGGCGCCACCGCGCCGAACGCCGACGGACTGACGAAGACGAACTTCTCCTCGCCAACAGCCGGATTGCCGAACAGGCCATTGATGTCTTGGCCGTTGGAGTAATTGAGGTTGCCGTTGGTTCCCGCCGCCGGAGACCAGGCGGCTGCGGATGCAAGCGAGCCCAGCGCGAGAGATGCTCCAACAGCGATGGCGCAAATCCTGTTCATTTCAGTCGTCCGTTCCTGAGGTTACAGCGGCCGGTCCGATCAGACCTTAATAGAAGGCGACGCGCGCGCTCCACAACCCCCAAGGGCAATGAAAGCGACCTCTACGCTTGCCACGCAGAAGTCGCTGCGGATTGACAGGACTGCGAGCCGCGTACCCGCGGACTCAAAGCGGCTTCGGCGCTTGCCACACCAAAGCCGCTGCGGATTGACAGGACTGCGAGCCGCGTACCCGCGGACTCAAAGCGGCTTCGGCGCTTGCCACACCAAAACCGCTGCGGATTGACAGGATCACCGCCCCACAGGCTGCGTTTGCATTATTTTGTGGTTCAATCCGCATAATATTACCACATTTGCAGCACCCGTGGGTGTCACGACCCGTTGCCGTGAGCTTTCCCGAAGACCGCCGGCGCGCTATTCACGCGCACGGGGCCTGTGCGAGAACAAAACCTACGCGCGGTTACGCGCAGGGCTTAATTGTCGTTGGTACTGCGAGGGTTGCGTTGACGACGAAGCAATGCTGCACCGCCGATGAACAGCAATGAGAGCGTCGTCGGCTCAGGGATGATGGCCTCAATGACAAACTGCGGATCTCCGTTGCCGGGCCCGCCGAGGACCTTCTTCTGGATGACCGCGCTGCCGCCTGCGGTGCTGGTCGCCTGGAGGATGTTGTTGAGCACCACCTGCACGCTGGTAACGCCCGCGGGCAGATCGATGGTGAACGTGCCGTCCCACTCGCCAGAGCCCTCACCAGTCGGCCGCGAGGGGCTGGTGGAGGTCGTGG
>JBBCIV010000141.1:0-15064 GCA_037189665.1 Phycisphaerae bacterium
TCGCGCCGGCGCCCTGGCCCGGCCGCAACAGCGACTGAATGCGAACGTTGCCGAGGCCGTCGGTGTTACGCGTGTAGATTAAGCCGGAGCCAAGGTCGCGGTACGTGTTGCGATTTTCGACGGTGAAGCTCTGCTCCCAGTTGCGGGCCTGGGTCGATTCGACGAAATCGACCACCACCATCGTATTGTTGCCGTCATACCAGATCGAACGGCTGACATAAGGCGTGCCGGGCAGGTGGAAGTACGCCTGGTGCCCCGCGCTGATCATCGTTCCGCCGGCCACGCTGGTGAGGCCGGTGGTGTAGATGGAGTTGCTGTTGGCGAGCGACCCGTGATTGGTATCGGCCACGCCGATCGTGTTGTGCGCCTTGGTGCTCTCGACGAACGCGCGCGTTGCCGACGAGTCGTACACGTAAGCGCCGGGGTCCGCGATAAGCGGGCGGCCGTAGCCGAAGAACTCGAAGTTCAGCAGGTCGTAGTGCCCGTGCACGCCGCCCTTCGGGCCGGCCTTGAAGTTGACCTGGCGGGCGTTCACGTCGTTGCCCGATCGCATGAGGTAGTTGCCGCTGGCCTCCAGTTCGTACGTGCCGCCGCGCGTGCCCAGCGCCGGCAGGACTGGGTTGCCCAGATACGGGTTCACCGCCGCCGTGCCGAGGACGTACACGTCGCGGCCGCGCGGTTTTGCTTCGGGCCACTTCGATTCGCCCAACACCACCGCCGCCTTCAGGAACAGCGTTGACGCATTAATACGATACGTGTCCCCCAGCGCCGGCCGATTGCCGTTCGGCGATAGCTGCTGCCAGAGCGCGTCGACCGCCTTCTTGACCACGTTCAGCTTGCCGGCGTCCCACGAGTTGCCGTTGATCTGATCGAGCTTGTACGCCTCGACCAGATCGTCGATCACCAGCACCGCGTAACCCGGCGACTGCTCTCGGTGCGAGCCGTCGGCATAGAGCTGTCCATCAATCGAGCGATACAACGTCGATCGGCCGCGATCTTCCCACGCGGCGCCGGTGTTCAATTCCGGCAGCAGGTTGCCCAGGTACAGCAGCGAGCGGGCGATGGAGATCGTCCGGTTATTCGAAAAATCGGTCAGCGATCCGGCGACCGCATGCAGCACGTCGCCCTGCTGCATGAGCTTGTAGAGCATCAGCGAGTTGGCGCTGGCGGTCCACACGCCCGAACCGAGGATGCTGTAATACGCCATCAGCCAGTTCTCGACGCGCAGCGACACATCGAACCCGTACGATGCGTACTGGCTGGCCTTGGCTGGCAGCGTGAACGTCTGGTTCTCGAACGACCAGTCGGCCAACTGGTAGAGCAGTTCGGTTGAGTATTTGGGATTTCCCTCGTAGAGATACGATTGCGCCAGATCGACCCACCATTCCTGGCGGTTTAGAGCGCTGAGGAACTCGGGATTGTCCGATGGGCTGGTGTCCGACCAGTTGATGTTCGCCGGCAGCGAGATGGTATAGCTGCCGACCGAGCTCTGCTCCGGGAACAGCCGGTTATCGGTAACGTTGTTCGCCTTGGTGAGCTGCGACGCGACCGACATGTTCGATTCGACGTAGTTGGCGATGGTCTGGGCGTTGCCCGGCGCGAAGAAGAACGACGCCGTGCTGCGCGATCGCATATAGCTCAGCAGCGTGTTGTCGAAGGCGTTTACGTTGTTGGCGTCGAGAGACGCCTTCAGCGAGTTGTACGTGCCCGCCGAGATCATCGTGAGGCGGGCGAGCAGGGCCTGGCGTTCGGTTTTGTCGAACGCCGCCCCCAGCGTATCCGGCCGGGGGGCGGCGGGGGTTTGGGCGAGGAGGACGCGCTCTTCCAACGATTCAAAGGCGGCACGGTACGACATCAGGCTGAACCCTCGATGGAACTACGAAAAACGAAAGAACACTTCAGAATATCGGCCCCCGGCGGGCCTCGGGTCCATAAAAGGACGCCGCCGGGATGCAGATTCACCCGTTTTTGCGTTCAGGCCTGATCCAACTGCCCAAGAAACGCAGCGCCGGCCCCCTTGAAGTAGGCATACTGGTCGTCGATCTTGGTCGGCCGCAGAACGGGAACCCTGATCGCACCGTAGACCGTGCCGATAATCACCAGCAGGATCGAGACAGGAATGCCGATCAGGCCGATTTCCTCATACTCGGCCCCGAATGAATGCGAGATGGCCATGATCGCCAGCACCAACACCGCGATGCCTAGCAAAACGATGCCCCACGCGGCCAGCAGCCGTCGCGTTCGCTCACGATAATGCGTTTCGCAAAGGCCGATGTGCAATTCGGCGCGTTTCTGAAGAACAATCGCGATGATGGCGTAGATCAACACGCCGGCGAGGATCGTCAGATACAGCCACGGCTCGTGCCAGCTGAACTTGCGTTTGAGTTTTCTCGTTGACGCCTGTCCGCATTTGACGCAGCGTTCGGGTAACACGCAGTGGGTCGTGGTGATGAGTTGCGGACCGCGTGCCCAATATCCGCTTTGGTTTGGCAGCGGCTGAACGGGCGTGGCATAGGCAATCGGTTGTGGCGGAATGGGTGGTGGTATGGACATAATGCTTCCCTGAAGTGTCCTTCGAACATCCCCGGCATACGTGGGTTGTGAGATAGACTATCGCGCCAGGGCACGTTCAACCACTGGCATCCGTTCGTCGGCAGGCTACCATTTCGCCATGCCACAATTGACTATCGAGGGAATCGGCACGCTCGACGTTCCGGCCGGCAAGCGGCTGATCAACGCCCTGATCGACGACGCCAAGGTCGACCAGCATTATTCCTGCGGCGGCAACGCCAAGTGCACCACCTGCCGGGTACAGTTCGTCGCAGGCGAGCCCACAAAAATCACCCAGGCCGAAAAAGACCTGCTTAGCGGTTCCGGTCTCGATAAGGAGCCCGGCGTACGTTTGAGCTGTCAGATCGCGTGTGAAGACGATATGACAGTCCGCCTCATCTTCCCCAAGCCCCCGCTCAAAACTCCCGCCCACCCCGCCGACGACATCCATCCGCCGCCGGTCTGGACGACGAAGTAACCCTTCTTTCTCCTTCGGGGGAGAGAGATTAGGGTAAGGGGAATTTTCGCCGCGCAATAGGCGCTTCGCATATACACGCACAACAGAGGAAACACACCATGATTCAAAAAGCTGTCATTCTCGCCCGCGGTCTCGGCACTCGCATGCGCAAGCAGGACGAGGCCGCCCAGCTCGACGAGGCCACCGCCAAGATCGCCGCCACCGGCGTCAAAGCATTGATCCCCACCTTCGGCCGGCCTTTTCTCGATTACGTGCTGTCGATGCTCGCGGATGCGGGCTTCCGCAAGGTCTGCCTCGTCATCGGCCCGGAGCACGCCGAGATTCGCGAGTATTACGGCAAGACGCTCAACGCCAAGCGCCTCGAAATCGACTTCGCCGTTCAGGAAAAGCCGCTCGGCACCGGCGACGCCGTCCGGCCTGCGGAACAGTTCGCCGCTGGCGAGCCGTTCCTGATGATCAACTCCGACAATTTCTATCCGAACGAAGCGCTGGCCGCGCTGCACACCACGGCCGCGCCGGCGATCGCGGTGTTCGAAAAGAACGCGATGCTCCAGGGCAACATCCCGGCCGACCGCATCAGCAAGTTCAGCGTCGTGCGCGTGAACGACGACGGCACGATGAAGCAGATCATCGAGAAGCCCGACGACGCCACCATCGCCAGCATGGGCAACGAGGTGTACGTCAGCATGAACTGCTGGGTCTTCAGCCCCAACATCTTCAAGGCCTGCGCCGCCATCAAGCCGAGCCCGCGCGGCGAATACGAGGTCACCGACGCCGCGCAGTACTGCATCGACGTGCTGGGCGAAAAGCTCAAGGTGCACAAGGTTGCCGCGCCGGTGCTCGACCTCAGCAGCCGCGGCGACATCGCCAGCGTGAACGACAAGCTCCGCGGCATTGACGTGCGGCTGTAGTCAACCGCGCACCGTCACTCTACAACGGCCAGGCGGCGCCCGCGTCGAACGGGCGCACGCCCAGGCCCAATCCGGGAATGCTGATCATCTCGTCGTCCGTGGCAATCACCAACCCAAACAGGCCGTTCGGGTCGAACACGCACGCCCTGGGATCGCGGCCGTCGAGCGGGAACTTTTCGGCGATCAGCCCGTCGGCGTTCAACGCCACCACGCCCACGCCCGCCAGCGGCACGTACAGTCGCCCGTCTGCCGCCAGCGCCATCGCGCCGCGCGGTTCGCCGGGCAGGTGAGGCGACCAGACCGCGTCATCAGCCCAGACGCACTGCGATTCGTCCCAGTCGCCCCGCCATAGACGGCGCTGTCCGGCCTCTGCGACGACCAGCGTCTCTCCGCCGTGCAGGAGGACGAGCGAGGAAGGGAAGGAAAGCTCGTTGGCGATCATCTCGATCGTTCCGCCGGGCTCGAGGCAGCAGATGGAGCCGCCGTCGAGCCCATCACCGCGACAGGCGATGAGCAGGTTGCCGCGGGCGTCGAACGCGATTTCGACGGGGCCGGCCAGCGGCTCGTCGTAGACGGAATCGACAAGCGTTGTGCTTTTCTCGTTCGCCGGGTCGAGCCGGCGAACGGCGTTCGCGTCGGCATCGGCAAACCACACCCGGCCGTATGCATCAATCGCGATTCCACGCGGAGAGCCGCCGACGTCGAAGTGAGTCAGTTCGCCGGTGCTCGCGTCGATCCGCGTCAGCACGTCGCGCGATTGCGCGCACCACAGATGCCCGTCCGGATCAAACGCCACGCCGGCCGGGTTGTGCAGGCCGCCCGCGAGCACACGTGGGATGAGTTCGGGCTCGTCGTTCATCAGCGGATCGCTCCAAGCCGGCGAATCTCGTCATCGCTCAGCGCCCGATCGAATACCGCCAGCCCGCCAAGCAGACCGCGGTAACAGTTGGCCTGCACGCTGCCGAAGTCAACCGGCCTGCCGTCGATCAACTCCACGTGCTCCGGACGCGACACCGCGCCCACCGTGAAATCCGCCCCCGCCGGCCCGCCGTCGAAAAGGCCGTGCGGGTAGGCATAGGGATTGCGGTCGCCGCGCTCGTCAAGCACGCCGTTGAGGTACGCTCGCGCATGCCTGCCATCGTAAGTCATCGCCACGCATTGCCACTGTTCGAACGGGATCGGCGTCGCGCCGATCGCGGCATCCATGCAATATCTGAATCCCGCCGTCGGCCCGCCGACGTGGGAGATGTGGGCGCCTACCTGCTCTGCGCTGTCGTGAATGCGCAGGTTGAGGAACAGGCAATATTGCCGTTTGCCGTGCTCGTTCCACATGCCCGCAACAGCCTGGCATTGCCCTTCGGTGCCAGGAACGTGCCGCCGCTTGATCCACGCTAGGATGGTAGCCTGCGCATCGCGGCCGCCGAGGTTGAGCTTCGGGCAGCGAATACGATCCACCTGCAACCACGGCGCGGTAAGGTCCGTCGCGTCAAACGACGCCGAGTACGGCCCGAAGACGCCCTCGTCTGCTCGCCGCACCACGCCGCCATGTTCGACAAGCGCGTACGCGCTCGGCCCCATCGCGACGCGCGGCGCGCCGGCAGGTTCTTGAAAGGTCCAGAAGCTGATCAGGCCCGGCGAGGCTAACACGGGGGCGGTCGAAAGCGTCATCGAGATTGTTTCCGATCGGTTAATGAAACGGACTACTCCGACAAACGATGATATCGCGCCGCCGGCCGGTGGCGAACCGGATCAACCCGCTGCCATCTGTTCGCTTGCTCCGACCGGATTTGACACCCGACGCCCGCGCCTCGATCCTCCGGCCATGGTTTTCGCCTACATCCGTTTCGGCGACGGCACGATCTCCACCGATACCGACGAGTCCACCCTCCTTCGCGCCATCCGCGACCCCAAGGCCATCTTCTGGCTCGACATGGACCGGCCGAGCGACGATGAGCTGGCGCTGCTCGACGACGTCTTCGGCTTTCACCCGCTGGCGATCGAGGACACCATCCAATACAACCAGCGCCCCAAGATCGAGAACTACAACCACGTCGGAGACATGTGCAACTCCGGCTACTTCTACCTCGTCATCCACGGCCCCGACCTCGCCACGTTCAGGGAAAAGCTGCGCACGAAGGAACTCGACATCTTCCTGTCCGAGCGCTACATGGTGACGATCCACGACGAGGAGATGACCTCGATCCAGAACGCGCGCACTCGCGTCTCGACCAACCCGGCGCGCGTGCTCGACGCCGGCGTGGACATGCTGCTGCACTACATCCTCGACCACGTCATCGACGCCTACGTGCCGATCTTCGACTGGATGCAGGAGCAGATCGACGAACTCGAAGAGCTGGCGATCGAAAGCCCCGGACACGACCTGTTGCACCGCATCGGCCAGAAGAAACGCGAGCTGCTCGACCTCCGCCGCATCATCGGGCCGCAACGCGAGGTGATCGGCCAGCTCACCCGAGGCGACGTGCCGTTCATCCGCGAACAGGCCCGCGTCTACCTGCGCGACGTGCAGGACCACCTCATCCGAGCCGTCGAAACCATTGAAATCTACCGCGACCTCGTGCTCGGCGCGCGCGACATCTACCTCACCAGCCTCAGCAACCGGATGAACCAGGTAATGAAGACGCTCACCATCATCACCGTGCTGGCGCTGCCGCTGACGGTGGTGACGAGCTTCTTCGGGATGAACTTCTCGGAGGAAGTGCCGCTGTTCTACAACGTGCTGCACTCGCAGGCGGGGTTCATCATCGCGATGTTCCTGATGCTCGGCCTCGCGGCGATGCTCGTCTGGCTGTTCTGGCGCAAGAAGTGGATCTAACGCAATGATGAACTGAACGATGTAGCTGCGTCGCCCATTCGAAACACTCGGAAAACCCGATTGGCGACGCAGGCGTCGCAGCTACAAGACGCATCGCTGCTGAAACCGCGCGGCGGCGGCGGCGGCGCGTTTACGACTCTGCCAGCGCCGCGACCGATTCTTCTTCCCGCGCCAGTTCCGCCGCCGCCACGGCGTCGCGGTGGCGGGAATAGTGCACCCAGATGGTGCTGCAGCCAACGTATAGATAGCCGCCGGCGAAGATCACGAGGAAGGGCAGCGTCGTCAGCGCCGCGTCGTAGCGCAGGCTGATGACGATGAAGCTCACCATGTACAGCCCGAACGCGATCTCGACGACCGGCAGGCACAGCTTGCTGATGTTGAACTTCGGCGCGTCCCGCAAGATCACGCCGGCGTGCTTGCCGGTGACGCCATACTTGGGCGTGCGGACGAACTCCGCCGGCTTCTTGCGAATCATGCTGATGATCGCCTCGATGACCGCCTTGGTGTTGTTGATGCAGACGCCCACGCCCAGCGCCATGATGAACGGCAGGTGCAGCAGCGTCTTCCATCCCGCGATTCGGCCGAACAGTTCCTTCTGGGCGTAGATGAAGAACGTGCTCGCCGAGCAGGTCGCCAGCACGAACAAGCTCAGGCCGAACAGCCAGTTGTTGATCACCGGGCCGGTCCACGTGGCCTCGGGCTGAAGGCCGGGCACCATCGGCGTGGAGTTGATCTTCACCGGCGACAGGTTCAGGATGAACGTCGGGTACATCAGCAGCGTCATCATCACCATCAGCGGGTACACGACCGTGCAGGTGAGGTGGAAGAACGCCTCCGACTTGATCGACCACGGCAGCTTGCTCTTCATGATGCGAGGAAGCAGCTTGATCGCGGTCTGCATGCTGCCCTTGGTCCAGCGGTGCGCCTGCGCCTTGAACGACACCATCTCCGGCGGCAGCTCCGCGGGGGCGACGTATTGGGGCAGGTACACGAACTGCCAACCCTTGAGCTGGGCGCGGTACGACAGATCGAGGTCTTCGGTAATGGTGTCGTGCTGCCACCCGCCAGCAGACGCGATCGTCTCGCGCCGCCACACCCCGGCCGTGCCGTTGAAGTGCATGAATCGGCCGCTGCGGTTGCGCGCGGTGTGCTCGATCACGAAGTGCCCGTCCAGGAAGATCGCCTGGCTCTTGGTCAGGATGCTCGCATCGCGATTCAGGTGGTCCCAGCGCACCTGCACCATGCCGACCTTCTCATCGCTGAAGTGGTCGATCACGTTGCGCAGTACGTCGGTGGGCGGGACGAAGTCGGCATCGAAGATCGCGACGAACTCGCCCTTGGCGACCTTCAGCCCCTCCTGAAGCGCCCCGGCCTTGAAGCCCTCGCGGTTGCTGCGGTGGATGTAAACGATGTTCACCCCCTTGGCGGCCCACTCGAGGCAAGTTTGCTCGGCGATCCGGGCGGAGTGATCGGTGCTGTCGTCCAACACCTGGATTTCAAGCTTCTCGCGCGGGTAGTCGATCTTGCACGTCGCGCTGATCACGCGCTCCGCCACCATGTCCTCGTTGAACATGGGCAACTGCACCGTGATGTAAGGCAGGTCCTGCTCCGCCCACTTGTGCTTGGGCGCGTGGACGTTGTGACGATGCTTTACGTACAAATACACCAGCACGTAACGGTGAAAGCCGTACATCGCCACCAGGCATAGAATGGCGAAATAGACCGTTGTAATGATGATCGCGATCGCGTGATCCATGTTCTGGCTGACTTCCCTTGTGCGCCACAAGACAGTAAACGCCCGCCGAATTGCGGACGCCGAATCCGTGGCGATCGATTCGCAACAACAATACTTCTCGAACCCCCTCGAGGCGAAAGCGAATCGAAATGCCTTCTCGCCGAGTCGTCCCCAGCGGACGTTCACGGAATCTTAAATCGAATTCCGAAGACGTGTCAATTCAGGGTCGATCCGATCTGACTTCATCAAAACCGATCCGACCCTCGTCCGACGAGGGCAAATATTTTCATAAAATCATGTAAAATAAGCACTTATAAAATTTCCAACGTTGGCCCGGCCTGCAAGTTCCGCTTGCGGACCTCCTCTGCCAGCGTGACGACGACGTCCTCCAGCGCCGCCCGGAGTTTGGGCGTGCCCTCGAAGTTCGCATGAGGCCGGCCGGCGTCGGAATTGACGCGAAGCTCTGTGAACATGGGAATTTCGCCCAAGAAGGGCAATCCGAGGTACTCCGCCGCCTCGCGCGTGCCGCCACGTCCGAAAATGTCGTGTTCCGAGCCGTCCGGCGCGACGAAGTACGCCATGTTCTCCACAAGGCCCAGCACCGGGGCGCCAAGTTGATGGAACATCTTCACCGCGCGGATCGCGTCGTCCAGCGCCACCTGCTGAGGGGTCGCCACGACCACCGCGCCCGTCAGCCCGAGAAGCTGGCAAAGCGTCAACGGCACGTCGCCCGTGCCCGGCGGGAGGTCGACGATCAGGTAATCCAGTTCCGGCCATTCCGTATTATCCAGCAAAAGCTGCTTGAACGCCCCGTGCGCCATCGGCCCGCGCCAGATCAACGGCTTGTCCGATTCCACCAGCGATCCGATCGTGATCGCGTGGATGCCATGCACGTGGTGCGGGATGATCTTGTTCTGATGCAGCTTCGGCTGCACGCCTTTGATGCCCAGCATCGTGGGCATCGACGGGCCGTAGATATCGCCGTCCATCAGCCCGACGGTCGCGCCGGCGCGCTGGAGGCCCACCGCCAGGTTCAGCGCAACGGTGCTCTTGCCGACGCCACCCTTGCCCGCGCCGACCGCGACGACGTTCTTCACCTGCGGCAGGTTCGGCCGCGCCGGCGACGAACCCTCCTGCTGACCACGCCCGCGCGCGGTCAGCGTCAGCTTCACTTCCGTCGCCCCCGCCCCCTTCAGCGCCGCCGTCACGTCACGCTCGATCACGTCCTTCAACGGAGAGCCCGGCGACGCCAACTCCACCGTCACCGCCGCCCGCGTTCCGTCCACCGACACGGCTTTCACCATGTTCAACGTGACGATGTCCTTGAACAACTCCGGATCCATCACCTGACGGAGCGCCGTCATCGCAGTTTCTTGGGTCAAAGGCATAGTTGGGCAATTATAGTGCATCACCCCTTCCCACGGTATCGATGCGCGGCGGTTACAACGCCGACACATCTACCTGATGCGGCAGGACCGACTTCCGCGCCGCGATCGCAGCACATCGCCCGGCGACCTGGCCCATCTGCACGGCATTGCCGGTCACGCGATAGCTCGAATGCGCGATAAAGTCCCCGCTGATGCACCGGCCGGCCATCATCAGGTTGTCGATGTCGGCGCTGATCAACGCCCGCAACGGAATGTCGTACGGCTTCGCCTTGTTGCCGCCGTGATCGAAACCCTTGCTCTTCTTCGGGTCCGGCGAATGCACATCGACGGGGAAGTTCACCCGGCAAACGCCATCCTCGAACTTGCGGCCCTCCAGCAGATCCTCTCGCGTCACCACATACCGCCCGCGGATCCGCCGGCCCTCGCGCACGCCGATCTGCGACGCCGTCGCGACGATCTTCACGCTCGCCCACTCGCCGCCGGATGCGCGAAGCGCATCGACCATCGTGTGGATCTCCCGTCGCGACTCGAGCGTGGCGCGCGTGACGTCGTTCGCATCGATGCCGCTCACACCGTAAAGATGATTGGCCATCACCAGGAAGAGGTCGTCGTACACGTGCATGATGATCGGGGCCGCGTACGACGGCTCGATACCGAGCGACCTGAGTTTTCCGAGCAGATGGTTCGTGCCGTCGCGATAGTTTTTGCCGTAACTGGTATCGTGGACGTACTGTCCGATCTGCTCGTGCGTGACGCCGCCGATGACGAAGACGAAGCTCATCGGCTGCATGCGGCCGGTCTCGGGGTGGCCCATCTCGAACGCGCACCCCGCTCGCGCCGCGAGGTCGCCGTCGCCGGTGCAGTCGATGAAAACATCGGCGCCCCACGCCTCCCGGCCGGACTTGCTCTCGGTGATCGCCAGCCGCATCCGCCGATCCTCCCCCACGAACGCCGACACCACCCGCGTGTGCAGGCGAACGTTCGCGTTCGCCTCGGCGCACATCTGTTCGAGCAGCAGCTTCATCCGCTCGACATCGCAGGCAAACGCCCCGAACGTCGGCCCGCGGCTCGCGCCCGCCGCGCGGAGGCGATCAAGGATCTCCGGCATCAGACCAGCCTTGTCGTTGGTGTCGAGAATCCACGCCAGCGCGCCGCTGGTCCAGATGCCGCCGAGCTGTCCGTGTGTTTCCAGCAGGGTGACCTTCGCCCCCACCCTACCCGCCGCAATCGCTGCCGCCACCCCCGCCGGGCCCGCGCCCGCCACCAGCACGTCGCATTGCTCGACGATCGGAATCTCACCCCCTGGTTCACAATAAGTAGACATCGCTCAACATTGTTCGACGAACCACCCAACTTCGCAACCGTCGATCGCAGCAGTCTGTTTTTCATAAGTAAATATTAAATAGATCCAGATTGATTCGTCAGATCCGGAACCGGAGCTGTCGGCACTTGTCGCTCTTGTCAGCAACACGTAAAGCCTTGCCATTTTGCGGCAAAATGGTGGCCGAATACGCCAGACAACAAATGGGAGAGCAAAAAGGGGACGAACGAGGTGAAAATTATCATATCAGTTTCGCGCGAACTGGTATGATAATTCTCGTCGATCAGGAATACGCCTTACTCCCCCTCCACCACCAGCCAGATCGGATCAGACTCGAACACGAAATAGCGGCCGATATCGGTCAGCGCGCTGATCTGCTGGCGGTCGTGATACTGCACGCGGAGTTGATACTTGCCCGGCGGCGGCTTGCGGATGTAGCGGGGAAGGAGGATATCGTAGGCGATCTGGTCGTTCTTGAGCTGGCCCCAGCTCATCATGCCGCCGAAGTTGTTGGTCGGGACATACGATTGCACTTCCGCGCCGTCTTCTTCACGCCGAAGTGTGATCCGCAGGCGCTCCCAGCGCGGGCCGCGGTTGTCGCCGCCGAAAATGAGGTGGACAAGGTCGGGCCGTTCGGTTTCGGCGTTCGCGAAACGGACCTTCAGTGCGGGCACGTCCGCCGGCGCGTTGGCGGGCCAGCGGAGTTCGTCGATGTCGAACTTCAGTTGCAGCGGCGCGGGTCTGCCTTCAAGGCGACGCAGGACCGCAAGCATCTCAACGGTGCGCGGCGGCCAGATGCGCATCTGAATTGCCCGCGACACCTCGATCAATTCGTTCAGCAATTCCGGCGTCGCAAGGCGGCGCGATTCGATCGTGATCAGCAGCCGGTCGAACAAGATCAGCCCGCTGTGGCCGTTCGGCGTGGCGTGGAACGCCTTCATCATCGCGATGATGCGATCATCGTGGATGTCGTTCCACACGCCGTCTGGCAGGCTGGTGAGGTGGCTCGCGCAGGTCGCGGCGCAGACGTCGCGCGGATCGTCGATCCCGTCGATGAGCACGTCGATCCACCGCGCCTCCCCCGTTCGCGACGCGGCCGTGCCGATGACGCCGTACAGCTTTGCGGCGACGGGGTCGGTCACGTCTCCCGATTTCAGGATCGCTTCTGCCTGCGCCGCGCCGATCGTCCATCGCCCGTTGATGCGCTCCAAATGCCCAGCGATCTGCGCCCGCGTCGCCGACCCCGCGGCCGCGCCGCGATAAGCGCGCGGTAATTGGGCAGCGACCACCCTCGCCTGCCACTGCCAGCCGGCCATCGAGGCAGAGCTTTCCTTGCTCCGAATGACGCGGTTCACCAGATGATCCTGCTGATTCGCATCAAGCGATGGATACCCGATCGCCAGCAAGGTGGTGGGCAGCGAAGCGAAGCCCATCGGCTCGCCGTCAAACTTGTATCGCATCGCGACCTCGCGCGGATACCACGCGAAGGCGATCAACAGCAGCCCGAAGACAATCCATCTCGGCCGGCGTCGCGTACGAAGCAAATCGGCATCACTGACGGCCTGATGTCCGCACTCCGAACACACCCGTCCCGGCGAACCCCGCATGTCGTACCAGCACTTCGGACATCGCGGCCGCCCTTTCGGCCGATCGCCAATCCACGCGCGCACCGCGACCCACAAGCCTCCGGCGGCAAGCACGGCGGTCAGAATGATGAGTGACGGGGCAAACAATCGGCGGACAGTCTAACCGATTCAGGCACGCGACACGGCGTCATCCGACGATCTGCAGGTCTTTCACTTCGAGTTCGACCGAGCGATAGCCGTTGAACTCGTTCACCTGCGGCAGCACGGCTAAGTCGAGCACCGTGCCGGCGGGGAGTTGGTCGAACATCGCGCCGGCGCCGAAGGCGATGGCCTTCATGATCGCGCCGTTCTGCTTGATGTAGAGCTGGAGGTGGTCGCCGGTCTTGCCGACGCGCCTGGGGGCGGCGGTAAGGGAGACTTGGCGGCAGCGGAGGACGGGCTTCGGATTGCCCCGGCCGAACGGGCCGAGGCGGGCGAGGTCGGTGACGAGCGCTTCGGTGACGCTCGCCAGCTCAGCGTCGCAATCCAGCTTTAGCTCGGGGACGAGGATGGCGGGGTCGATCGATCCGTTCGCGTGTTCGACGAACGCGGAGCGAAAAGAATCAAACTTCTCCGGCAACACCTTCAGCCCCGCCGCCATCTCGTGGCCGCCGTGGGATTCGAGGGTGTGGGTGACGTTTTGCAGGGCTCGCGCGAGGTGGAAGCCGTCCACGCTGCGGCCTGATCCCTGCCCGATCTCGCCGTTCAGCCCAACGACAATCGTCGGCCGATGGAAGCGGTCAACGATGCGGCTGGCGACGATGCCGATGACACCTGGGTGCCAATCGCGGTCGCCGACGACGATCGCCTTCCAGTCATTTTCGATCATCTGGAGCTGCGCGATCTGCTCGAGCGCGTGGCCGAGGATGGCGCGTTCGGTGTTTTGACGCTGGCGGTTCTGCGATTCGAGGTAGGTGGCGATCTCGACGGCGCGATCTTCAGAGGCGTCGGTCAGCATCTCGACCGCGAGCCGCGCGTGCCCCATCCGGCCGCAGGCGTTCAGGCGCGGGGCGAGGAGAAAGCCGACGTGATAGCTGTCGAGCTTCTTGCCGTTCAGATCGGCGCTCTCGATCAACGCCCGCAGGCCGACGAGCTTCGTCGCCTTCAATCCGCCGAGGCCGAAGTGGGCAAGAATGCGGTTTTCCCCCACCAGCGGCACGACGTCGGCGATCGTGCCCAGCGCCGCCAACGCCATCGCCTCGATCAGGAAGCCTTTTAACTCTTCGTTCACGCGATTCGCGCCGCTGATCGCCTGCCCGATGCCCCACGCCAGCTTGAACGCCACGCCCGCGCCACAGAGATGCGGATTGGGATACGGCATCTCCGCCGGCAAGCGAGGATGCACGATGGCGGAGGCATTGGGAAGATTGGGGGTCGGGAGTCGGGGGCCGGGAGTCGGGTTAGCTTCGACCTCCGACCCACGACCCACGACCTCCGAAACTTCCTTCCACTCATGATGATCCGTGATCACCAGCTCCACGCCGAGTTCGCGCGCGACCTCTGCCGGTTCGATCGCGGTGATGCCGCAATCGACGGTGAGGATGAGCTGGGCGCCTTCCGAAGCAAGCTGGCGGATGGCATCGGTGTTAAGGCCGTAGCCCTCTTCGACGCGGTGCGGAACGTAGTAGCGAACACTGCCGCCCAGCAGGCGGATGGCGTGCCAGAGGATGGCGGTGGCGGTGATGCCGTCGACGTCGTAGTCGCCGAAAATCACGATCTGCCGCCCATCGCGAATCGCGGCGGCCACGCGGCGGGCGCCGTCGGTCAGGCCGGGGATCAACGCCGGATCGAGCAAGCATCTCAGGTTCGGACGGAGGAAGCTCTGACAATCATCGGCCGCCGTAATGCCGCGGTTCAGCAGCACTTGCGCCACCACCTGGCTGATCCGCAGCCGGTCGGCCAGCTCGCGTGCCCGCTCGTCGGTCGGCGCGACAGTCCATCGTCGCGAAGTCTTCATCGTCCGTGACTTTAACATCCCACGACGAGCATAACGCGATCGCGACGAATTCGCGACATGGATTCGATCCACGAATCTTCACGAATCGACACGAATGGAATACAGGAATTCGCCACAGATGAGGCACAGATGTACACAGATAAAAGGTGGCAGAGGCGATTGGGAGTTCTGATTCAACCTGCCCATCGCCGAACTGTCATGTCATCCTGAGCGTACTCGCGAAGGATCTACTCGCCTGACGCGTGCCGGGTAGATCCTTCGCGAGT
>JBBCIV010000142.1:0-35717 GCA_037189665.1 Phycisphaerae bacterium
TGAGGCCGAGGCGGACGAACGAGTCGCCGACCGTGTCGACCAGCGCCGGCCAGTTGAGCACGAGCCACGCGAAGAAGCCGAGGTAGATCACCCGCCGGGCGAGCGCGATCAAGACATCGTCGTCGCTGGTCGCCCACGTCAACCCGGCCAGCGTCAGGTTGATGACCAGCAGCGCGCCGAACAGCCAGTAGACGTCGCCCTGGATCAGTCCGAAGCCGCGGTCGACGAAGTCGAGCGTCCGCTGCAAGACGTCATTGAGCACGTTGCCTTCGTCCATCGTCAGTTCTCCTTCAGCGAATCAATTGCGACGAATGCCTCAACGGCGCGACGCGAACGCGGTTCGGACGGGCGCGAGGTCGTACGCGGTGAGCGCGTCGCGCGACGCCCGGCGGCGCAGTTCCTGGTTCCGCTCGTGCTCGGCGGCTTCCTCGGCCGCCCGCGCCGCCGCCGCGCGCTGGACGGCCAGCGTTGCCGCCTGCTGTTCGCGGAGCTGCGCGCTGAGCGTGACGAGCATCTCGTTCGTCACCTGCACGGCCGCCTTCTCGCCGGGGGCGGATTCGCTGGCGGCGGCGAGGTCGGCCATCCGTTGCTCGGTCCCGGCCATCGATTCCACCGACGCATTCTGGACCTGCATCGCCTTGGCCGCGTCGTCCCGCTTCTGCGCGGCCCACTGGTCGGGGTAGACCGCGATCTGTTCGGTGGACTGCCCGCTCCAGTCGCCGGTCTCGGGATAGGTCGTGCGGAACTGTTCCAGCAAGGCGCGGCAGTCGAATCCGGTCTCGAAGCCGATCCGGCCGGGCACGTCGCCGGCGCTGGGGCAGTAGCGGCGCAGCGCGTTCTCGATCCGCCGCATGGAGGCGGTGGCCTCGCGGTAGTTCGAGAAGTCGAGGTTTTGCAGCATCCGGGCCTGCTGCTCGATCATCCGCACCTGGTTCTCGATCTGCTGGATCTGGTTGGCGATCTCTTCGGCCTGCTTGAGCAGTTGCTGCGTGTTCAAGGCCGCGTTGACGGCGTCCGTCACCGGCCACGCGGCGGACGCGGATGACGCGACGCCTGCCGCGACGGTCACAGCGGCGATCAGGGACAGCTTGGTCTTTCGGAAGGTCATAAGGTTCTCCTGTCGGATAAATGAGTCATTGGGGACGAACCGACGCACGTGGCGTCACGGTGATGCCAGCGATTGCGCCGCGTCGGCCAATCCCTTGTGTCGTAAAAACTGTTCGGCGAACGCCTCGCGCGGGTGGTCGCGCAGGAGGTGATCGGCCAGCGCGCGGTCGGCGTGTGAACTGGAGCCGCATAGCGCGAGCGCCAGCGGGCCGAGTGACAATTCAAACAGCCGGTTCCCCTCGCGGCTCTGGTAGTAGTATTCCCGCTTAGGCGTCGCGGCCGAGAGCAACCGAAGCTGCTGCTCGTTCAGGCCGAACGCCTCGTAGACCGACCGCACGTTCGGCTCCAGCGCCCGCGGGTTGGGTAAAAACAACCGCGTCGGGCAGTTCTCGATCAACGCCGGTGCGATGGCGCTGGCCTGCACGTCGGCCAGGCTCTGGGTGGCGAAGACGACCGCGACGTTGCGCTTGCGCAGCACCTTCAGCCACTCGTTGATCTTGGCGGCGAACATCCCGTCGGCGAGGAAGACCCACGCCTCGTCCAGCACCAGCAGCGTCGGCCGGCCGCCGGTCCCTTCGCTCGCGAAGCGGTCCTCCAGCCGGTGGAACAGGTACGTCAGCACCGGGACCATCGCGGCCGGCTGGCGCATGAGTTGTTCGGTCTCGAACGCCTGCCACATGCCCGCGTGCAGGTTGTCGGCGTGGGCGTCGAGCAATCGCCCGTACGGGCCGGCGAGCGTGTAGCGCCGCAACGCTTCCTTGGCGCTCTGGCTCTGGATGAGATTGACGAAGCTGCCGAGCGTGCGGTCGGCCGGGTCGTATCCCGTGCCGAGCAGTTCCAGCACGCGCCAGACCTCCTCCTTCAATTGTGGCGCGGCGTCGATCCCTTCGCGCTGGAGGATGTCGAGCAGCCAACCCTGCGCCCAGACGCGCTCGGCCTCATCCTGCACGCGGCCAAGCGGTTGGAAGCTCAGACCGTCATTGTCCGCGCCGAGGTCGTAGTAGTCGCCGCCGACGGCGTGGGTCAGCACCTTGCAACTCCCGCCCTTGTCGAAGAAGTAGACCTGCGCGTCGGGATACCGCCGCCACTGCGCGGCCAGCAAGTTTAACAAGGTGCTCTTGCCCGCGCCGGTCGGACCGCAGACCATCGTGTGGCCGACGTCCCCCTGGTGCAGGCAGAGGCGGAACGGGGATGCGCCCTGCGTCCGCGCCTGGATGACCGCCGGACCGTCCAGGTGTTCACACCGCGGCGGACCCGACCACGCGCTGGCCAGCGGAATGAGATCGCACAGGTTGAGGGAGCCCATCACCGGCCGGCGCACGTCGGCGTAGGCATGGCCGGGCAGACTGCCGAGCCACGCTTCCACCGCGTTGACCGACTCGACCTTCGATACCATCCCGACGCCGTCGATCACCTGCTGCACCAGCGCCGCCTGCTCGTCGGCCCGGCGAGGATCGGGATCGCTCACAGTGACGGTCAGTGTGAGGTGGCCGTAGCTGCATAACTCCGCGCCGAGATATTGCAATGCCTCGTCGGCGTCCTCGGCCTTGGCGACGCTGTCGCTGTCCTCCAGCGTGCTCGGTTCCTTCGTGACCGCCTCGCGGATCAGCATGGCCAGCGTCTTGCGCTTGGCGAACCACTGGCGGCGGATGGAACCGATGTGTTTTTCCGCGTCGGACTTGTCCATCGGCAGCCAGCGGACGGCCCACCGGTACGCGATCGGCAGGCGGCTGAGCGCGTCGAGCAGACCCGGCACGGTCCGCTGGGCGTAGGCGCGGACGCTGACCGTGCGCAGGTGCGACGCTCCCAACCGCGGCTCGAACCCGCCGGCGAGATCGTCATCCGTGATGAACTCGTCGAGGTAGAACGGCGTCGGCGGCAACGCGACGTTCAGCCGCCGCGTCGAGACGCAGTCGTGCAGGTACGTCAACAGGTCGGCCGATTCCAGCCACGCGATCTGGGGAACGTAGCTGGCGAGCAGGTCGACGATCTGACCGGATTGGCGCTGGAACCGTTCCAGTTCGCGGGCGTAGTCCGCTCGGGCGCCTTCCCCGTCCGACGTGGATTCGACGAACAGGCTGCGGCCGGCCGACGCCCGCTCTTCGGGTGGCAGATACGTGAACGCTAAGTAATGGTGCGACTCGAAGTGCGTCCCTGCTGCTTCGAATGCCTGACGCCGCTCCTGGTCGATCGCGACGGTAGCCGGGTCGGGGAACGTCGAGGCCGGGTACGCCTGACTCGGCCGGCGGCACGCCTCGACGTGCAGGCACCAGCGTGAGCCGAGGCGGCGCAGCGCGTTGTTCGTCCGTGCCCGCACCGCGATCAGCTCGTGGTCGGTCGAGCTATCGAGGTCGGGACCGCGGAAGCGAGCGACACTCATGAAGGAACCGTCCTTGTTGAGCACGATCCGCGGGTGGACCAATCCCGCCCACGGCAAATAGTCGCTCAGCCGCCGGCCACGGCGGCGGTACTCGGCGATGTTGAACATGAATCATCCTTCCAGGTGTTTGTGACAGCGGAGTTGGCGGCGCAGCACGTCCAGCCAGAGCGGGTCGGCCTTGGTCAGCCGCACCGCGCCGGCGTGCAGCAGCAGGCCCAGCGGCCCCCCGAGCCACCAGACGTGTAGGCCGAGCGTCAGCGCCGCGGCGAGCGTGCCGTTGACGATCACGAACGCCCGCGGCACGCCGCCCATCAGCACCGGCTGCGTGAGCGACAGGTTCACCGGCACCTCGAATCCCTCGGGCCGGTCGTCGGACGATGTGCCGGCCGTTGACGATGGTTTGGGGTGGACGCGCATCAGTAGGTGAGTCCCCCGGCAAAGCCGAAGAAGCTCAGCCCGAACGACGCGGCGGCGAACGCGATCGACAACCCGAGCACGACGCCGAGCACGCGGCGCAGCGTCGTCCCGCCCTCGCTGAAGGCGAAGCCGAACCCGAGCGCGACGATCGCCAGTACGCCGATCGCCTGGGCCACCGGCCCGGTGACGCTGTCGACGATCTCGGTGAGCGGCCCTTCCCACGGCATGTCCGACCCGCCCGCGAAGGCCGGGGAAGCCGACCACGCGACGACGATCAATGCCGGCAAGGCCCAACGATTCCGCTTGATTCCGATGGCACGCATAGGCGTCTCCTTATGAGCGCAGGCGTGGCATCGGCACGGCAACCGATTCCGACCGGCTTGCCGTCCGAGGTTCGACCTGCGACGCGGGGAAGGATGGACGCGATGGGTGCGCGCCGGCGCTCAAGTTGGCGCTGAGTTCAGTGCGAGTTGGGGAATCAGTCGGTCATGCTGTTCTTGTCCTGTACGAACGTTCGCTGAGGGCCGCTTCCCTTCTTCTGGCTCACACGCTGACTGGATGAGTCGTAGTCGAATGTGGAGATGACGCTTCTTCAGTCATCGAAATCAGCACATGTGATAATCGCACCTGCGTATGGCCTGAATCCTTCTTCGCGGAGGATGAAGGCAATCAGATCGGAAATAACTCGGGTACCCGCGCCGCCAGCGAGACCATCGCGTCGAGCAGCCGTCCGACGTTGGCGACCTTCAGCAGGACCGCGTTGGTCCGGCACAACGTGTTGCGGTCCGGGGCCCGGGTCAGTCCGACGGCCGCGAGCCAGTCCGGCGCGTCGGCAAGCACGGCCTCGGCCCGGCGGTAGCTCAGTCCGAGCATCTCGCGGAATACGAGGCAAGCGAACAACTGTGGCAGCGTGAAGTCGTGACGCGAGAACCGGCTGGCGTAATCCGGCAACGCCTCGCTGGCAAGGCGGCAGGCGACGCGCATCACCGTCCGTGGCGATTGGCAAGTCCGCATTCCGCCATCATCTAACAGATACCGCCGAATCTCGCGCCGGGTAAAATCGGAAGGGTCGAGACAGAGCACTCTCGACCCCTTATCGCCCGCCACGGGATATTTTTACACTACGGGTGACGGATGAGCATTTTTACCCTACGGGAATTCGCACCCGCTAGAGTGGCAACGCCCTTTCACGCGTGCAATATCTTTACTCTACGACCGTACGGCTAAAAGGGCAACCAACTCCCTAACATCCGACAATTCTTGATCGCAATTCTCGACTACAATCGCAAGACGTTGTTTGCCCCGTTCACGTAGTCGTTGAATCAACTCTTGTCTCGTTGGCTCACTCCACAAGCTTAACCAAGACAATGAGACACCTGAATCCTGAAGTCGAATATCCGATGGCATCACGCAATACAATTCCGCCAGTATTTGCTGCGCATCGTTCGACGCTTCTGCGCAATCCGCTGAACCCTGCAGTCCAATTCTTCGCAATCGAATAGCTACAAGCCGTGACAAAAGAGGAATGCCCAGATAGCCAATAAGTGACCAACCTAGTGAGAATAGCAGTGCGTTAAATGGAGGTAACATCCGCCTCCAATGCTCGGGAACAATGGGGTCGCAGATTAAGTAAATCACGCCCATACTCACCGGCAGGGAGCACAGAAAAAATTTTAGGTATAGCTTCTCCGAAGTGTTCCAGAGCTTTTGCTTCCTATTGTCGGTTAGCCGGTTGAAATTGCGCTCAATGCGTTTTAAGAACCACTGTCGAGTGCTAGCGACGCTGGTACTGCATGTGTCCATGTATTGTGCTCCGAACGCGCTTCACGGATCTTCCGTCACGCTGTTGCGAAGTTCCTCTATGAACTTGCAAGCCTTTAAGATGTATGGCGCGACCCCTTACCTTCCGTCGCCGAACCTGCTTATCCAAAAGGGGAAGCACTGATTCACCCTGCACGTCTCCGCCACATTCCAGGAACCATCTAACAATAGTGCCAGGATCGCCGAACAACGAGAGTTCCCGCCAGAAACCTTGTGGCCCGACGATTGCCAATGAAATAGTATTCGGATACTCATCCGGCCATCTTCTCTGTAGGCGCAATGCCAAACCACGACTATCTGTAAGGCTCAAGGTCTTGATAATGCCACGATAGTATAGCTTCCCATCTTCACGCCAAATCCTTGTTCGAATTGACACGATCAGCCATAGAATACCTCCAGCGTACATAAGCGCCCCTAACCAATGCCATTGATGCAACAACACGAGCGATACCAGCGTTGTAGCACATAACGCCCAGATGATTCCCACGCTTGCGTACCGTAGGTCTCGCCGGCGTCGCCTCCACGCCCAGGCACCTGTAACGAATGTGACGATGGCTAGCTGCGCGAGTATTAACAGTGTCATTAACAAGCGCTTCACAATCTTGCGTGAAGATGAATTTTATCGCAACGATCGACGCATACCTGCAAACCACGAACTCACACCCAGCAGTTCATCCCCTCACTTGTACTCGGCAATAACTAGCCGGTTCAACTCACTCAGCATTGATGCGGGCAATCCTCTTCGAACGGCGAGATGATAAAGCACAGTCCCGTTCCAGCACACGCCCGTGCTTATTGTGGTCAATCGGAGTTCTTGCACGCGATATGCTTGCACATATGCGTCCAACGCTCTGCTAAACGTCTGCCCATCTCCATCAAACATCGCCAAGGCCGCCTTTAGCAACATTTTCGTACGCGGCCGGCGGCTTGCCATGATCTCCGCCTCTAGTTCCAACGCTTCCTGCGTTCTGCTCGAAAGCTTTGCTGCAAGCCACATGAGGTATTGATTGTCTTCGTTGGTTTGGCGGTCCGTCGCCTCGTCCCAACGCAGATCGGTGCCGATCGAACTGATCAGACGATCAAACTTCTCCCATTCGCCTAGCGCGGCAGCGATCGCGAGAGAATGGCGCATGTAAAGGCTCCACGGCAATTCCTTTCGAGAACTAACCCGATCGCATTGCACGCCGAACAAAACGAACGACTCGCGCCAGTCGCCAAGGAAGTAGAACACCGCATCGTCGACGAAACGTCGTCCGACTGCCCGCCAATCTCTGTAGGCATCGTGGTCGATCACATGACCCAAGACGCCGAGTGTGAAGACCTCGCTGCCAGGCAGAGCCACACCAGACATCCAGTTTTCTACTTCGTCTGGTTCCGGTCGTGGAACTGTCCAAAACTCTAGCCACCGAACATCGCGCGCTGCAAATCCTGCGACCTTCTCTGGAGAGAAACCAAGTTTTTCCCAAGCCCTGTCATTGGTGTGGTTCATTCGAATGGCACTCCCCAGGCTCGACTTTGAGCCATTCCATCTCGAGTCTGCGCTTTGAGCCAGATTCTTGGACTGTTTCCTGTCAAGTCGACCTTAACAACTGCAAGGGCGAGAAAGCCGGTGTTACGCACCCTCTGTAAATCAGAGGCGTCTGGTGATTCGTTGTTACGCGTCACGCTGTCGATTCGTGATCCTATCCACTTTGGATACATCTGCTTACCGTCCTTGGTCGTTGCAAGCGTGCTTGATCCACCTTTCGCCTCGACAATTCCGAAAAGCGGATTGGCTCCCGACGTGATCTTCATCACCGCGTCAAACCCGTGATAACCGACGGACACATCCGTTGTCTCCCAACCTGCCATCTTTGTGACCATGCCGGCAATTGCGGCCCCAAACAAACTCTGCGCGACGTCCGTCCCCCACAGCACGCCCATCCTCTTCTGAAGCTTCTTCACCAAAGATCGTGGAACAGATACTTCCATCGCCGGTAAAGACACCTGAACCTTGTTGGCTAATGTCGAACCGAACGCACTCAACCTCGATCCTAAAAGCTTAAATATGGCCGCCTCTGGACCGGCCAATCCCGCAAGATTTGCCCATTCCGCAATACTGGACACTGTATCAAATGCGTTCTGAAAACCATTGAAAATCCGATATGCCTCATTGAGTGACCGAGAGAGGGAAAGGCCGCGTTGCGCCTGTGCTGCATTTGGCGCACGTGCCGTCATCTGCTGCATGGAAGTAGACAGCAACGAAATATAGTCAAGCAGTTGACCCGACGGATCTCGGCCCATCATCGGATTCTGAAAGACATATCCATATAGATTTGCGTTCTGGGTATCGCCAATTATCTCCCCGCGCGGATCGATCTTCGTGAATCGGAACCGATCCCGATACCGCGCGTCGTTGTAGTACCAGGAGGTCAGCGCGTCGTACTCCCCGTCCCCCGCGTGCAGGTGCGTCGTGCCCGCTTCCGCTTCCGAGGCCAGGTCCGCAACGACCGCCCCCGTCGCCGGGTTGAGCGTCACGAAGGAAACCTTCTCCCCGAACGCCTGGTAGTCGTAACGCTCCGCCACGCGGCCCAGTTCATCCAGCAACGCCCGATTGCTCCCGCGCGAGTCCCGAACAAACATCCTCAGCCCGTCGCCGCCCAGTTGCCCTTCAACCCGCATCGCGACCAGATAAGAGCGGTCGAGCGTGCTCCCCACCCATTCCTCCAGCGTCTGCGGGTAACCGGTCAGGTTGTTCTTGTCCTGCACGAACGTCCGTTGAGGGTCGTTCCCCTTCTTCTGGCTTACACGCTGGCCCGATGCGTCGCAGCCGAACGTGGACGTAACCGCGTCGTCGCTCATCGACGTCAGCCGGCCTCGGAGGTCCCACGCATACGTCGTGTCCGTCGTGCTCGTGTCCTTCAGCATCTGCGCGCCGTTGGCATCGTAGGTGTAGTCGATCTTGGTCGACGACAACGAATCGGGGATGTTGTCTTTGTTTGCGTCCGGCCCTTCACGCGTCAAAGCGTTGCGGTCGTTGTAGGTGTACGCCTCACGCAAGTCGATTGAAGCCGTTGCGCCCGTTGTCCGTCATCTTGGCGAGCCGCTGCCTGAGGTCACGGACGAGTATTTTGCACTGTGGCTACGGAGGGCGGTGGAGATGCGCTCAAGACTTACCAATCGAGTCCGCAATACCCATTACTCTACAAGCCATATACTCAGAGAATGTATTAAATGATTTTTCTAGCTTGTTCTCCACTGCATCCAAGTAAACTACGGGTGGATCATTATGCTTGAGACTTAAATCCAGAAAATGAGTGTCATCTACTTCCCAACTCCAGAATGGCCATAATCCACGCTGGCGCCAATCCTGCAGTTCTGTATTCTCTGTAACCTCGTCGATTGCACTAGGAATACGGAGGACAGATGGAAAGGTGAAAAAAGCAGATGTCAGGCTGTTTAGTGCAAGGTAGTCTGGATTTCCTGGGCTTCTCCCGATTTCCCTCATTACCTGTAGATATACTTCCGGGAGTACATAATCGCAGGCATTGTTCAGTGCCGTGATGTCCTCGTCAGAACATCCTTGTATTGATCTCTTATCAACTCCCGCGAATACCGTGAGCCATCGGCTGATGGTTCCGGGCAATGCAACAGATTCACAATATGTTCTCATATTTCTCCTCACTATATATCAAATACTGGGAGCTATCGGTCGATGATCTCTAGGTCAATTTCAGGATACCGATATTTAAAATCCGCGATCGCAGGCATACAGTCTGGACAGACAGGCCCTCCATTTGGATGATTCACGATCAGCCGCAGGCGGCCTCTAACATTTTGGCGACCTTGAAGGGCTGCATGAAGTGTTTCAAAGATCTTCCGCTCGGCGTCTGCCTGTCTGAAGTTAGCTGTCGATCCTCCCTCCAGCAATCGTTCGCCCATGTATGGTACAGTTCCTGGTATCCGTCCTTGACCGCTATGGGCTATCATTTCGATTGGCACGCCGTCAATATCCCCGTAAAGTGAAGCTATTGTCCTGTTGGACAGGCCGCCCGAACCATAGCCAGACCCACTTCGATTAATGATATTAAGCACATTACGAAGTCCTTCAACCTCTTCTCTTAGCATTGCCATGCTTGGGGCGCGAAGCGAAAGTGCTCTCTTTGCGAGCGCAGACGAACGTTGCAGAAGCATTCCCAATCCTGCCATTGCACCGTGAGTGGGATCGGCGCCTAGCGCTTCCAGCCGTTGAGCTGGCGTTGCAGCGAGGAAACCGACTATGTTCAGTGCTTCTAGCCCTACAATCGTACTTGCACCGATTCTAGTGCCGGCTATAAGTGCGGCTCGATAGGCGGTCAGGCCAGCAACGGTACGAATTGCGTGAGCTACACGTAGGCCAGCGCCCAGCCCTCGAAGCGCAATCGTCATCATGAGACCAGCGGTGCTACTTGTTGTCGCTAGTTCTGGAGTACTAGTAAGTCCCGTCGGATCTCCGTTTCTAACGGGATTGCCTGCGGCATAGCGGTACAGGTTCGCATCGAGCGTGCCGCCGGCACCGAAGATCGTTGGGTCTTCGCTCCAGAAGTGATCCTCCTGGCGATAACGCTGTAAGTGATAGAACGCACCGGTCTCAGGATCGTGATATCCATCCGAACTCTGCCAACGTGTTGACGACATCCCGCCGCCCAGCCGCGACCCGAAGGCGTCGAAGTCGTTTCGCTCGACGATGCCGGTGGTTGCGACCAACGCTCTCGCATAACCACGCACATCACGCATGAGTATTCGTGTCTGTGCGAAGTTTGAGTCCGACAATTCCGCGATGACCTCAGTGCCGATGAAGTAGCTGCGAACGACAGCACCGCCCGCGGAAGCAAGTTCCTCGATCGGCTTCGCATGGCCGGTCAGGTTGAGGTAGTCGATCACGAAAACTGTCAGGCCGGTTCCCGTGACATTTTTGCTCACGCGCACGCCCTGGCTGTCGTAGACGTAGGTCACATCACCGGCATCTGTGAGAACTCCGTTGTCGTTCTGGTCGATCGATTCAAGCCTGCCGCGGAGATTCCACTTGTTCCGGCTGGTCGTGCCGTTGGTGATCGTAGTGATCGTCGCGCCGTTCGGGTCATAGGTGTAGCGCGTATCGGCGGCATCGTTGATTGAGCCGTTATTGTTCGCATCCTCTCCTTTGAGTTGGTTGCGTTCGTTGTACTGGTAGCCCGTCTGTACGCCGTTGACTTTCTTGAAGATACGGTTCCCGCTGAGATCGAACCCGAACTCGTGAACATAAGCATTCGATCCGGTTCGCTCCTCGCGCGCCAAATGGCCTTGAGCGTCATACTCCCAAGCCGTCGTTGACGTGGAACTGTCATCTCGCGTCTCCGTCACTTGCGTCCGCTGACCGTCAGCCCGCAGCACGAAGGTCTGCGAGAAGATGCTCGTGCCGCCCGTCGATGTCCCGGCCGATTGATCCACCGTCCCGCCACGCGTGACAACTTCAGCGTGCAGTCGGCCTAGACCGTCGTAGCTGTAGTCGGTGAATATGTCATCCGACGTTACTGTGGTGCCCTGGTTGTTCAGCGTCCATTCCAGCTGACCGGCCACGCCGTAGCCGTGACGCAAGACAATCGGCGAGCCACTGACAATCGGCTTGCCGTTCACATCAAGCCCGCCAAAGGTTCCCACGACCACACCCTTGAGTCTGAGCGAAACCGTGTCCGTCAGCCGCCCATGACTGTCATAAGTGTAAACCGTTTCGGTGTTCGTGGTCCATGTACGCAGCAGTCGCCCGGTTGTCGGATAGTAGTCGTAGTTGATCGTCCCTTCCGGCGTCGTGACGGAAGCAACTTGTCCGGTGATCGGATCAAACGTCGTGGTCTCGGTCCGGACCGCAACAGACATATTCCCGTCGGCATACTCGGTGACGACATTCTGCCGACCCAGCGTGTCATAGCCGTAAGTGGTCTTCTCTTTGAGATGCGTTGTCGAGTAGGTCGCCGGCGTATCGGTCGGGCTTGGACTGATGGCGGCATTGTAACGATACTCCGCGGCCGCCCGACCGCCGTTGGCGTCGTCGTAGGTGTACCACGTCGTTTGGCCCTTGAAGTCGATATGCAGCCGGACACGTCCCATTGCGTCGTACGTCCAATGCTCGGTGTCGTTGGCAGGGTTGTCGTCGCTATCGGCCGGCAGCGTGCGCGACAGGCGACGGCCATAGTCGTCATACGTAAAGCTCGTAACCATCTCGCGCGGATCGATCTGCGAGGATTGATTCCCGCTGGCGTCGTAGGTGTAACGCCAGTGGGACCACTTGAGATCGTTAGTGCCATCTGTCGCGTCGTCGATCGGTGGCAGCCACACGTCCGTGAGCCGCCCATTGGTGTCCGTGACGCGATGCGTGACGCGATTTAACTCGTCGATTGCCGCCGAGTGACTCCCGAACGTACCCAGCACACTTTGCAGTTCACTGGGCATTGCGTAATCGGTAATGGCCACGCCAGCCGGTGCTTGAACGGTCCTTGTTTCGATGTAGGTCGCAGGCGACGCCGCGTTGTACCGGCGTGTGATGGTCCGCAGGCCGTCAATGCTTCGCATCGTCTTGGTGACGGCGCCGGTTGGGCCGGTGACCGTATCAAACTCGTAGGTAGCCCCGCCTACCGTCTCTCTGCCGCCATATGTGTAACTGGTCATTTCGGTGAGCCAGTCGACGGTGCCATTTGGGCCTGCACCCAAGAGTTCGGCATTCGCGGGAGCCGCTTGTCCGGGTTGCGTGCGAACGATCGTGCCGGTCTTCCTCACCCGCCCGTCTGCGTAGTAGGTCGTGCCGTTGCGGAGGCCGGTGGGACTCACTGTCTCGGCGACCCGGCCCTCGGCGTTGAAGATCGTCGTCGATCGGCTCAGCAGTTTCCCGCTGTACTCAAGCAACGCCTGCGAGGGTTCCAACGCGCTAAGAAGCGTGCCATCGGCGGCCAATCCGATCTGCGCGTCACGGTACGTCTCGGAGCCAACCGACCGGCCGGCGGAGTCGAACAGGGAGCGCGTGACCTTGTAGGTCGATGTCTCATCTGTCGCGCCGAAGGTGACGGTTACGGCATGAGTGGTCGTGCTACGGACGACAGTCACGGAGGTCGTGGTCACGAAGCGTTCACTTACCCATGCCGCCCGACCCAAGGCGTCGTAGAAGGTCCGCACCTCGGTCCCGTCGGGGTAGTTGGTGCGAATGACGTTCCCACGGCGATCGTATGTATTGACTGTGAAGCGGCCGAAGGAGTCCCGCGTGACGTACGCGCGGCCGAAATCGTCATAGAACGTTTCGGTAAACGGAGTCGTCGCGCTGGCCGAGTCACCTTCCCAGACCTTTATCGGCCTGCCTTCCACGTCGTATTCGGTGTACGAGTCAATCGTCGAAGTGACCGTAGTCACGTTTGCTGCGGTTGTGTTCTTCACCGATCGTGACACCTGCTGCGTGTCACCATCAGCGGTATAGGTGTACGAGGTCGTTACCTCATCCAACCCGAGCCGGATCACGCTGGTCACGCTCTGAAGCTTGCTTGCACTTCCCTGGGAAGCCGTCGGCGCGTAGTAGCGGTTGATGCTTGTGACTTCCGATGTGAAGGAATCAGGGTCGACGGTGGGGAGCTTATCGCCCGCTGCCGGGACTAGCGGCGTATTGCGGATGCGGTAAGAAACCAACGCCAGGCCCTTGGGAAGGTCAGCGACCGACGCGGTCGGCGAGGAATCGCCTGGATACTGGAACGAAGTTCCAGTTGAGTACTTCGTCCTCATACCGACGCCGTTCGCATCCAACGTCCATTCAAGATTGCCTGCACTGTCGTACTTGAAGAACGAGAATCGCGAATCTTCGCCCTCGATGACCTGTTCCACGACCTGCGCCCGCCCGTTCACGAAATCGTGATAGCGGGTCGTTCGTGCGACGAGCGTGCTGGGATTGTCCGGATCTGACTCGTAAACCGTTGTTGCGACTGGAGAGCCGCGCGTATCGATCTCCGGGTCCAGGCTGTACTCGATCTCCTGAAGCTTCTTCACGGGACTCATCGAATAGCGCTGGGCGGCTTGAGCCGGCGTAACCGTGAATGGATGGTAATGAACCTCACTGATGCGCTGATTCAGTGGTGAACGAGCATACTTGATGGTGTCGCCCAAGTCCGATGAAAGGACCGATTCGCGATACCAGTAATCTGATACCGTGACCAGATACTCCTTCACCGTCCCATCCGGATTCTTGATCGTCTTGATCGTACGGATGAGATCGCCGTAGGCGTTAAGGACTTGCTCGGTGACGTCCGCGTTGGCGTCCGTTGCGGTGGATCGCAGTTCTCCCGCAAACGCGCCGTTTTTGACTTTGGCCGGGTTGCCGGCCGCGTCCCTAAGCTCTGTCAGTTCGCCAAGGTCCGTGTACGAAGCCGACAGCACAACATTGCCCGAAGGGTCCTTCACCGATGTAAGGTAGTGCGCCTGAGCACCGGAGCCGTATCCAAAGGTCATCTCGATGCCGTTGCGGTCGATGACCTTCTCAAGGTTTCCCTGTACGTCGTAAGCGTACTGGATGAACTTCCCGCCGACATACCCGCCGGAACCGGAGTTAAGTGTTAGATCCCAGATTCCAGCTTTCGTGATATGCGTTCCAGTCTTCTCCGTTCGGATCTCGAATCCGCTTGTGCTTGCGTATGAAGTAACATTGTCGTTGGGATCGATTTTCGCTTTCACCTCGCCGTTCAAAGCATTGATTTTGTATCGCGTCCCATCGGGCAACGTCAGAAGATATTCCTGTCCGAAATGGGTGAGGTTTGCATCGAACGCGCTCCACGCGTCTGCACGCCTGAACTCCTTGTATTCCGGAAGATATGCCAGGCGAGCACTTGAGTTGGAGAGCGTCAGCTGCGCGCTGCTCCCGTCCACGCTGACGAATTGTGGATAATACTCGCCAAATTGGTACATCAGTGCGAACGGGTCCGTAATGAGACGCTGCACGCCGTCCGTATCGATGCCCATTCGGGGATACGCCTGCGCGCCGACCCCGTAGGGTTTTGGCATGAATGCGAACGCAAGCTCCCCGACATTTGGAACATTCAGATAGACTAAATCGTTGTACTTGAGCGCCTTCATCCCGCTCTGAATCGAGCTCGAAACGTTGGAGCTGGTGCGCACCGATCCCTTCTTCAACTCATACCGCCATCCGAAGCCGAACTCGTCCTCGATCGTTGCCCTGGTCGAGTCGTAGATGCGCGTCAGTTCAGCCGTGTCGCCGTTGGGCAGATCCAACTTCAAGTCGGTGATCGGCAGCGTGAAGCCGCCGGTCTTAATGAGTGTTTCGATACGCAGGACCCTCGCATCTTTCACCAGCCCATTGCTGCCGTCGGCGAGCTCCAACGTATACAAGCCGTTGCGATACAACGTCGGGTTCAGGGTCGCGACGACGGCCGGCGTGCCTGGAGCCGCACCGGCATGCTTCGTGTCTTTCGCAAGCATGACGCGGTTGCCATCGGGATCGCGCAGCCACAACTCCCACTGGGCCTCGTCGCCCGGATTTGGGTCTGCGGCGACGATGGAAATGGGGGTTGCCATCGAGATCTTGGCTGCTCCCTGAGACGCCGAGTTTGCAGGCCCGTGAATCTGGAAAACAGGCTCCTGTTCGCCGATGACGTGGACAATATAGATTTGCTCGACAAACGGATTTCCCGATCCGACACGCACCTTCGCCCGAACCTGCAGCGCTCCTTCGGTCACAGAGCTAAGCTGCAACTGGTTCGGCTCGCCGGCGACCGATTGCGCCGTTACGCCATTGACTTCCCATACCCACTCAAGGTCTGGCGTAGAGGGCAGTACAATACGCCCTGACGCATCGACAGCCGTCGCTCGCAGAATAAGTGAATACTGCGCGCCGCCAGGCGTACTCGCGTTTAGATACGCGTCGCGCTGTATCGGATCGAAACTGCCATCGGCTTGCTGCGCCGCCATGCGGATCGTCGACGGGGCTTGGTTGTCCGTTAGTGCGAGCGTCGTCTCGACCGATTGTCCGCCATATTGATCGATGATAACGAGCTTGAATGTATATCCGAGACCGAACTCAGGCTTGGTCGTGGTGAAAGTGATGTCTTTGCCTGCGTTCGTTCCGTTCCCCGCCGAGAGCGTCAGGTCGGACATCGATACGCCCGCAGGAAGTGCATTGGCATCGATGGTCCAGTGGTAGTTCAACTCCGCCTCAGGTCCGTCGAGGTCGTAAGCATCGCGGGCGGTGAGCCGAAGCGAACTGATCGTCAGCACTTCAGCGTCGACATTCTCCATGTCGATCATGGGGACCGCATTGGCCGGGTGCCTGTGCTGAACCAAGACTTGTGCCGAAGAGCCGGCCCGTAGGCCCGGTACTGTCGGGGCCAACGTGACTTGAAAGTCTGCCGCATAGTTGGCGAACGCGGGTGCAGTGAACGTAGCCAGTTCTCCATCCGTAGTGAACGCACCCAACAATGAGCCTGTGCGCTGCCATGTAATCCCCGTCACCCCGGCAATCGGACGGTCGAACTGATCGAGCGTCATTGCGCGCACTATTACGGATTGCCCCGCTGCCAACACTGTCTGGCTCGGTGAAATGGTCACCTTCGTCCGTATCTGTCCGACGGTGATCGCTCCGACAGGCGTGCTCGAATCGACGGTCCAAGAGGTTCCATCGCTGACGATCACCTTAAAACGATACTCACCCGCCATTTTTACTTGCGCGACCGTTTGTTTCGCGGCATTGGTGCCGTTGATGGTGAAGGTTGGCGCAGGCGCTCCGATTGGCTTCTGAAGGACCGTCCACGTGTACGTCAGCGCAGATTCTGGGCCGTTGTCGGCCGCGAGCGTCGTCAGGGCGATCTTGCCTTCGACATCCGAGCTAAGCGGAACGTTTTGTTTTGCTGCAGATATGATTCGGGGAATCGTGTTCAGCGATGGCGTGATCGTGACAAAGAGCGGCCGGGTCGTCTGAAGGCCGTCTTGATCCGTGACCGTGACGGCGATCCTATAGGTGGTCCCTGGTTCCTCCTCGTCTGGTGTCCATCCGACGATCAGCGCTGGATCGCTTTCCGAGAACGTGATGCCCGGACGGTCGCTCGTAAGCGAATAGGTGAGGCCGTCTTCGCCGTCCTCCGCGTCGCGAGCCGACACGCGGAATTGGAACTCCGTATACAGCTGCGCGATCTGCGGCTCGAAGTCGTCGATCACCGGAGCGGTGCTGACGAAGACCGCCGTCGCCTCGTTGGAATACCCGCTCGATGCAAAGCCGTTCTTCACCGAAACGCGGTAGCGATAGATACTATTGAGCGCGGGTGTCGCCGGCGTATCAACATACGATGTGATCGATGCCCCGACAGTGGCAATGGTTGCGAAACTTCCGTTGCCGAGCGCGCGCTCGATCGTAATCACCTCGCCGTCCGAAGCCAGATTGCGCCAGGACAGTTCGACTCGCTTGTTGGACCGGTCCACAACGGTTTGAAGGTCACCCGGCCGGCTCGGAACCGAACGGTAGATCTTGACCGTAAGCGGTCGGCCGCCAGTAATTTCGTGGTTGTCCCCGTAGAAACTGTCATGGTAACGGAAGATCAACGGCCTAGCCGTGCTGTCTCCCGGAGCGGCATCAAGCATGTAAGGAAGTGAATAGAGATAGTCGCCTGAGGACGGCGTCGGCCCCCAACGGACGCCCTTGTTCTCGTCGACCGCGCTGGAGTGCTCCGTCGCCGCACGCACCTCGCCGAGGAATGCGTCTTGGAACGGCTCGCCCGTTTTCAGAGTTCGCACCGAAATCCCGTAGTCGATTCCTCCGCCCAAGGGAACTCGGGCGGGGACTCGGTCGTTCGGACCTGGGGTCAAGACCCACGCGTTCGGAAGGTAGCCGAACTCCGCGTCGGCCGTCTGCATCGACGCCAGATTATTTACGTTGTTCCACGAAAGGTTGAACAAGCCGGATGCCGTAATCTGATACCGCGTGTTTGGCAGCAGCTTAATGTTCGAGAACGTGTCACCGCCGGCGAGATCGACGAGCAGCGTGTCCTGAAGGACGGCGCCGTCGTCAACGGCCCATGTGGTAACGGAAGCGACATTCGTCGCCGACGCAAGGCCGCCCACACCGTTGTCAAAAATAGGATAGACCTTGTAGTAGTACCGCGTATTCGGCACCACCAGACGGTCATTGTATTCGAATTCGCGACCAATGATGAATGTAGTGCGGTCCTCGTCCGAGACGCTTGTTAACGCGGCTTCACTCAGTGCCCGTCGAATCTCGAAGCCGCGGATCTGGTTGCTTCCGCCAGCCCATACCAGGTCGACCGTGCCATCCGCGCGCAATGAAGCGCTGAGATCGCTCACAGCCGCCGGACGTGGGTCATATCGTGCGGTGATCGCACGGCTGTAGTTTCTGTGCCCCCAGGGCGCCTCCGGATCGGATCCCGGATCGTATTGCTGAGTTGCATGCCCGGAGAGGATCAACTCTCCAGTTCGTGACACATAAACGTCCGACCAACCCGCATATATGCCAGCTTCAATGGGATAAGGACCCACACCCGGTGCACCTTCCGCACCCGGCGTACCAACCATTACGAAGCCGCCGCTGCCAAACTCTGAATCCAACCTGCCGTCAGGGAGGAGGCTATACACAACGCCTCCTCCTTCCATGGTCACATTGTTGTCCTCAATTTTTCCAACTTCGACGCCGACGACGAAGATCCGTTCACGATCACCGCTGCCAACAACCGCAGCCGACGTCATTCGGCCCCATCCGCCGTGCGGGGTCAATAATTCTACGGCATTCCCATCAGGCTGACCGTCTTCATCCGCATCCTCTCCGAAAGGCAAGAGAACGCCGGTATCCGACAGCCGAAGGATATAAGATGCCCACGAGGTTGTCGGATTATAAGTAGAGGTTTCGCTGTTGACGTCCCAGGTGGGGAACGAAACTGGGCCGCTGACAGGAGTGTCGGTATATGTATGGATCGCTCCTATTTGCGAAGTTGTTAAGATGATCTCATTTCGTAGAGATAGATCAATGTCGAATCCTATGAGCGATTTCGTCGTGTCAACGCCACTCCCTACCTCGACATCAAAAATGGTGATATCAACCACCCCGTTTTGCCCAAACGTGGTATCGAGCGCGCCGTCAGGCAAAAAGGCTGCGACTATGGTAGAATCGATCGCTGGGTTCCATGATTGGCCACGAAAACCAGTGGCTAATACGCGATAGCCCGCAGCGCTGTCGTCTTGAAAGACAAACTTAGTGAAAGCGCCGAGAGGCATGCCATCACGAGGATCAAATGGCTTATGCGGTAGAATAAATGCGGGCGATGATGACATTTCACCATTGGCACCTAGTTTCAGGAGCACAGGAGCTTCTATCGGTTGGACCCAGTCCTCGCCAACGTTAGTGGGCTCGATAACCCCGCCACCGATCCAAATGCTGCCATCGTACGGTGAGATTTCAATCTGGTTTATGGTGTCTAAGTAGAAGGCCGGTGTAATCTCGGGCGGGATGTAGACAGTCCCGTTTCCCTCTGCGCCGAATGCCGTGTCAATCGCACCCTCGCTTGTAAAACGCAAAACGAGCCAACCGTGTGGTGGCCCAGGATTGCCTGCCCAGAACTGACCTGAGCCCAGTGGTGTCGCGATGAGAATCCGGCCTTGAGCGTCTACTGCTAAGTGTGAACTTGATGGTCCGCGGGACTCGGCCTTTCCCCACGGGACACCGACAAAATCAGGACGAGCAGATCCTGGGATGATCGCTCCCGACCTGCCCGGAGTTCCTATAAAAAGTGCGCCATCTCGTCGCTCGAAGAAAGACGATCCCGTACCGTCCCATTGGCCTGCCAAATCCGGGTGGTTCTCCGGAACAAGTCCTCCTAGCACGAGGTCCTGTCCGAAAGTCTCGTCAATGGTCATGTCTGCATTCAATCGCTGCAGCGCACCGAGCCCGGGGATGTAATCCCAGGGTACGATGTCGGGATGCGCAATTCGATCGCGCCATGAGCGTGCTCCTACCGATAGACGTAGAATCTTACCATCGGGCAATTCAATGGACTCGATAGCGGATCCAGGAAAAAGACCTTGATTCCGCTCGTCGGAGCCGGTTAACCACCATTCGGTCGCGACAGCATCCGACACCGTGCTTAACGTCAAAATATTTTTCTTATAAAGATCAGGCGCTGCCTCTCGTACGGAGATGGACCTTGTCGCGGTAAATGCAAGCGCCGACTGGCCTCGTTCGTCGGTCAGTTCAAGATCGATGCGGATATCAATGTCACCAAGTCGCTCAGATCGCAATGCAACGCTATCGCTATCTGGATCGTAGGTCAGCGTCACTTCACCGCTCTGCGGTGCCGGAACCCAGGTTCCGGTCTCGACATTTCGGAGGTACCACTTGGCCTCCACCGTCTCATCCCATAGCGATTGCCAATCCTCATTGTCCATCTCGCCTTGTCGTTCGAGCAGACGTTGCATCACTGGATGGTTCATCCATGAGCCATGCAGTCTGAACACGGAGGTGCGTTCTCGCTCGGCAAACGGAGCTCCGACGATCGACAACTGCTGAGCAGCGGGCGAGACCGATACCACCGTATGGCTCGCAATGACGGGACCAGACGGATTGCCGAGAGCAACAACATCAATCGTGTAAACGCCGGAGCCTTTCGGAGTGAACTGGAACTCCGAACCCATCCCGGAGTTCGGCCTTGCCGGGCCACCTCGGACAGTCCACTGGTAGAACAAGGTGCCCGCGTACCCGTTGGTAGCTCCGCCCTGGACATGGAAGCGACCCTCCTCACCGTGAGCGAGGTCGGTAGGGCCAGTGATTACCAACGGATCACTTGAAGTCGTTCCGGTGGTTTTCACCGTGATTGGCAAGGTGCGTGCCGACCGCGCTGTTGGTGATGACACTGACCCGGTGTATGCATGCAGCCGGAATAGATAAGTCGTGTCGGCATTCAGCCCGGTGACTTGGTACGTGAACGGCCCACGACCGCTTATCGCGGCGTGCTGAGTCGCATTCCACGTCAGACCGCCGTCCGCGGAATGCTCCAGCAAGTAGCCGGCCTCGAACCGTGCATTGTCACGCCAAACCAGTGTTACGGACGTGCTGCGGACATCCAATGCACTGAAGTCCGTGGGCATGGGCAGCACGGTCAATACCGACCGCTTATTCGACGGCGTGTTGTCGACCGTTCCATCGAATGACACGACTTGGTACCAATACCTCTTGCCGTCTGCCAGATCGGTATCCACATACTTGTAGAAGCTCTTCTCCGGGTCTGCGGAAAAGGTGGCGCCCGGAATCGGAGCAAAGGCAACGTTGTCTTCGCTGCGCTCGATTCTGAATCCTGTGTAGTCCTCCTCCGGCGGTGCCCATAAAAGCGTTGCAGTTTGGTCCGTGGGATTGCCGGCATTGAGCAGATTCGGAGATCCCGGTAATCCGACGGAAGCACCACCATATCGCTGAGACAGCCGTAGAAGATCGTCGAAATCGACATCGCCGTCGTAATCGGAGTCGCCAGTGGCAAACGTGGCGCCCGTCGTCTGGCCGTAGTTCTGCGCCAGCGTAAGCAAGTCATCGAACTCTACGACGTTGTTCCCGTCGAAGTCGCCAGCGAGGAATGCGAAGGGCAGGCTGATCTGATCCGGATTCGCGATGGGAATGGTCAGCGTCGCCAAGTAAAGGCCATCTGAGAGCACATGGTGCGGATGACCTTTGTCGATCGTCCACAAGGCAGGCAGCGTCGGCCAGGACACATGAACTTCTTTACCGCCGTCGAAAAAGCTCACGTGCAGATAGTCGTTCAGGTCCTCGCTGACGCCATCGCTGGTGAGGTCCGAGAGAATCACGCTGGCTGCTGAAAAGGTGGCCGCGACGCTTTGGTCGAACTTGTATTCCAGATACTGGCTCGTTCCGCGGAATTCGAACTGAGCCGATAGAAGCTGTGGATCGCTCAATAATGTACGCGGCTCAAGCCGGTCCAGTGTGACTGCGGCAGGCCGAGCGCTGCCGATATCCAGTTGTCGCGTAAACGATTGCCAGAGAACGGCAGTCGCCTTTGCGATTGCCTTGCACAAGAGTTGTGAACGATTCATGCTTTCCCCTGTTACTGGAACAAAAAAAGTGAGGTGGGCGTCGTGGACTTCAGGCAGCGTCATCCCTGCCCGACCCTGCCACAATGCTGCCGTGTCGCCCACTGAAATCCAAAAAACTCGTTCGTTCTCGACAGCGTTCTTGAGGCAGCGGGGACAGCGTCAGTGTGCTTAGGAAGCCAGGCTCGCAACGCTGCTTGATCTCTGCGGATGGATGGCGAAATCGATGCCACTGGCATGGATCGCGTCACCAGGCCGCCGGGTGGCCGGTGTTCCACGCTTTAAGCAGGCTCAAGGCTTCGCCGCCGTGGACCTCTCCGACGACGAGCTAAGTGAATCTTGAACCTGTTTGGATAGACGGAATCGGCACAAGACGACATCACGGATGAAAATCGAATGGGCCTTCACAGGCGCGATGGCAACGGGTTGCTCAACGCATTCAGCACCGACCGGCCGTGCTCCGCGGCCTCGCTCCACTCGATGCCCGGCGTCAGCACCGCCAGCGCCAGTAGCGACGCGGCGAAGGCCGCCATATAGGTCGCCAGCGCCGACCGCAGCACGCGGCGGGCCACGCGGGACTCGGCCCGGTTCACCAGACCGTGCCGCAGCAGTTCACGGATCGCCAGCCGGCTGGCGTCGGCTTCGCAGACGAGTTGGAACAACAGGGACAACAGGTACGCGCCGAAGCAAGCGAGCGCCGCGAGCAGCCACCGCTGGTCTTCGAGCGCCGAGCCGACCAGCCACGCCCAAAAGCAGAGTCCCAACCCGAGCAGCCCGAACGGCGACCATAGCCGCATCGGCCACCAGGTTGAGAGCAAACGGTTCGCCTGGAGCGCATGACCGGCCTCGTGGGCCGCGACGCCGAGCGCGCCAAGGCTCGTCCCGTGAAAAACGCCCTCGCTGAGGACGACCATGTCTTCATCAGGCCGATAATGGTCGGACAGCCAACCTCCGGCCACGCCGAGTTGCGTCCGCAGGCCGTTCTCGCGGAGGATCGTTTCAGCGATTTCGCCCCCGGTGAGCGCGCGGTGCGAATGATGACGGCGATGCAGCCACAGGACCACGGCCAGCACGGCGCATGCGGCCAGCGCCGTGATCCGTCGAGGCAACCCCACAACGGCAAAGCGGAGCATGGCGATCAATTGGGCGCATAGCCAGAACATCGCCGACCTTCCATACGCGGACGACCGATTTTATCAGAAAAGGCGTGAAAGACAGCGTCTTTTTGTCGGTCGCCCCCCACGATGTCACGCGCTGTTCGAGGTCGTCGCGACGTGGTCGAACCGGTCAAGTTGATACGCGTGGCCGTCGCAGCCGGTGACGCGCCCGACCGACTCGACGCGCCGGCCCTGCGGCGTGCGGCGGATGAAGACGATGACGTTGACCGCGCGGGCGATGGCCCGTCGCGGCACGCGCTGGGCGACTTCGCCGATCAGGTCTTCGAGACGCGAGAGCGCGTCTTCCGGGCCGTTGGCGTGGATCGTCGCCAGGCCGCCGGGATGACCCGTGTTCCACGCCTTGAGCAGACTGAGCGCTTCGCCGCCGCGGACTTCGCCAACGACGATGCGGTCCGGGCGCAGGCGCAAGGCGTGACGCACGAGGTCGTCCATCGTCACCGGCGGGTCGGTCTTCTTCGTGAGCAGTTCGATCCGGTCCGGCGATGAACATTGCAACTCCCGCGTGTCCTCGATCAGGAGCACACGATCCTCGGCAAAGGCCGGCTCGGCCAGGAGCGCGTTGGCCAGCGTCGTCTTGCCCGATCCCGTCCCGCCGGCGATGAGGACGTTCTGCCGCGAGGCGACCGCCTCGCGCAGGTGCGTCGCTTGCTCAACCGTGAGGATCGATTCCTTCACGTAATCATCCAATGTGAACACCAGTTCCGCGCGTTTGCGGATCGAGAACGTCGGCGCGACGGTGATCGGCGGCAGTTGCCCCTGAAAGCGCTCGCCCGTCTCCGGAAGTGTGCCGGAGATGACGGGCCGATGCCGACCGACTTCTTCCCCGACATGGTCCGCCACCAACCGGATGACGGACTCGACCCGGCTGGCGTCGATCGAACCGACGCACGCGCGTCCCGAGCCGGCGCGGTCGAGCCACACCTTGCCATCGGCGTTCACCATCACCTCGACGACCTTCGGATCGGCCAGCGCATTGAGCACCGCCGGCCCTAGCGCCGCGTGGAACATCGAGCGGAAGCGCCCTGCGGTCGTGTCAGACTTCGTCATCGTCGGTGTCATGATTGGTGTCCTTTTCGACGCCGTCAGCGTCGTCGTTCGGATGGGGAGCATCGTCGGCGGTGACGACCGCCGGCTCGGGCATGCCCTCCAGCGCCGATTGCCCCGGTTCGATCTGGGCCGCCAATGCTTCGAGGAACTGGTTGAACCGCTTCTCGCCGCTGATGGCCGCGGCCTGCCGCTGGCCTTCGGGGATTTCGGGCGTGTGGTTGTAGAAGGTGCGCGCCAGCAGCGCGACCATCTCCTTGATCGCCCGCAACTCCTGCCGCACATGACCAGCCTGGTTGTGCTGGTGCCAGTAGAGTTTGTCGAGATTCGCCGTCAGCACGCGCTCGCGCTCTTCCTGGTGGTCCGGCGACAGCAACTGCCGCAACGCCTGCGTGATGACGGCCGACCGCGACCGCGACGGGTGCGCCCGACAGTGCCGCTCCAGCGCTTCAAACACGTCCGGGTCGATCGAGCCGGACACCAACACCTTGTGTTTACCGGCTTTGGAAGTCGCCATCAGAAGAACCCGCCTTCCTGTTCGCGATCCTGTTCAACCGCGGAGGGTGATTCACTCCGCCCGCCGCCTTCGTCGTTCGCGACGCGCAAGTCCTCCGGCAGCGGCAACGCCGGTCCCTTGGGACGTTCATTCGCCCAATCGTTTTTAGTTGTGTGGGCCAACCACTTCATCGCCGCCGGATCGGGCGGCGGCAGGACGCGCTCGGCGAGCGCCGGCACCTCGAAGTACCGCAGCTTCGGCGTGCGGAACGGCTTGAACCCGGTGACGAAGATCAACTGCTCGTCGTAGCTCAGTGTTCTGATCTGCCCCGGTTGAAGCAGCGGCCGGACGTGTTCCGCTTGGCTCACGCTCCGGTTGCCCTGCGCCAGCAGCGACCGCGGCCGGCTGTAGCTGTCGCGGTACTCGGCCACCTCGCCGGTCATCTGGCTGATCCGTTGCTGCGTGAGCGTGTCGGCGCTGGCGAAGCAGACCAAGACGTGACAGTTGTCGACGATCGTGTTGTGCGGCCCGTACTGCTCGACGATGTCGTTGAACGACTGCACGACGAGTTGCGCCTTCAGGCCGTAGCCCGCCATTTGCCGCAAGGCATCCGCGAAGAACGGCAGCCGCCCGAGTGTCGGGAACTCGTCGATGAGCATCAGCAGCCGGTGCTTCTTGCTCCGACCGCGCGAATCGTGCGTGCGGTCTTCCAGCAGCGCCCGCGCCACCTGGTTGAGCATGAGGCGCATCAACGGCCGCACGCGGTCGGCGTCCGATGGCGGCGGTTGGAGGTAGAGCGTCACCGGCCGCTCGTCGCAGACGAGGTCGCCCACCGTGAAGTCACTCCGACTCGTCACGGCACAGACCGTCTCATCCGCCCACAAGGTAAGATACCCCTCGGCCGTGCCGCGCACGCTCGATCGGAACCGCTCGGCCTGCGTGAGCAGCGACCGCGCGACCCGCGCCACCTCGGGATAGACCTCCGGCGCGCCGGTCGCCGGGTTGAACCGGTGCGGCGTCGTCATCATCGCCTCGCAGGTGCGGTCGAAGTCGACCAGCAGCGCCCGCACCCGGCCCAGGTGCTTCTGCGCCGGCGGTTCGACGTAGAGCACGTGCAGGATCAGCCCAACCAAAAACTGGCTCGCGTTCTGGTCCCAGACGTCCAGCGTCTTTTTCGACCCGTCGGGATTGACCAGCATCTCGACGAGGTTCTGCACGTCCCGCACCTCGCCCGGTCCCTTGCGGACCTCCATCAAGGGGTTAAAGCGGGCGCTCTCGGAACGGGTCGGGTTGAAGAACAGGCAGCGCTGCCCGCGCGACTGGCGGTAGCCGGCCGTCGCCTCCCACAGTTCGCCCTTGACGTCGTAGACCAGCGCGCTGTCGGGCCAGCAGAGCAATGTCGGGACGACGTGGCCCACGCCTTTGCCGCTGCGAGACGCGCCACTGACAAGCTGGTGCTCGGGGCCGTCGTAGGTGAGCAGGCGGCCACGGTGGACGCCGACGACCGTGCCGCGGCCGCCGAGCAGGCCGGCGCGGCGCATCTCCCGCCGGTCGCCCCAGGCGCCGGCGCCGAACTCGGGGACGTGGCGGGCGCTGTACCGTATCGCCAGCGCGACAACGCCGACGACGGCCAGCGCGTAGACGACGAACGCCGCCTTCGCGTGGCGCACCGACGCCGCGTTCGCCACGGACGACTGTGTCCAGGTCAACAGCGCCCACGGCGCGTACAACGCCGAACCGTCGCCCCGATACAGGCAGCCGCGCAGGTCGTCGGGATGCCGCAGCTGCGCCGCGGCGTACTGCGTCGCCACCCCTAGTCCGGCGACGAGCAACACCGCGAGCAGGATGATCCGTGTGAGGCGCATCGTTACTCCCGTTCCGCCGAACGACCGGCTTGGATGGGGGCGGGAACAACCGTGCCGCGGCCGACGGCGGGCCGGTGCGCGACGACAGCCGCCCCGCGCGAGATCGCCGCCGGGACGTGCGTGACCGGCACGAGGTAGGTCGCCCGCTTCCCTTGAACGACGGCGTGGGTCCCGGTGTGCAGGTGGAGTGTGCGGCGATAGACGCCATGTACCTCAGCGCCGGCAGAAAGCGGCGCGAGCGTCACACCATGCTGCGCCTGGTGCTGCCGGCTGACCGCCTGTTGTTCCTGTTGGCGCAGCCGGTCGGCGACGCCGGGATTGAGCCGGTACAACCCGTCGGCCATCACGGCGTGCCCGTGTTGGACCATCCATTGCCGCCGGGCCTCGACTGCGGCGGTCAAGGTCGCGTCGAACGAAACAACGGCGGGCTTGCCCTGACTCAATCGGTGCATCTGCCGGTCCAGCCACGTCCACGCCGGCGCGTCGGTCTGGCTCTGGAGGGACCCTCGGGACAGCACTTCAATCCGGCCTTTGCCGTCGCGGACGCGGACGATCCCGCCGTCCTCCAGACCGCGCAGCGCCGCCGAGTTGACCACGCGGACGTAGTGGAGTTGCTGGTCCTGAAGCCCCCGGACCAGCAGGTACCGGCTGCCGCGCAACTCGTCATGCGTGCCGCGGCCCACGACGTGGCCGGCCAGTTCCTTGCCGCCGCGGTAGACGTCCACCGTCGCCGCCGCCCGCCCGAGCGTGCGATGCAGGTTCTTGAGGATGTCGCCGCGTTCGGACAGCGCCCGTAGCTGTGGCTTCAGATCGGCCGCCACCGTCCATCGGCCGTGGCGGTCGCGCGTCGCCAGCCCGAGCCGTTCCAGATGCTGGAGTCGTGCGGCAACGCGCCGCCGGTGGCCGGCGTCGTCGGCCTTGCCATAGTCCCGCAGGCGCAGACGGCGGTCGCCGTCAACCTGTCGCTCGATCGCCGCATCCAGCGCGGTATAGCGGTCGGCGGAGAGTTCCTTCTGCATCGTCTCGCGCACCTGTTCGGCGGTCCGTGGCCCGAGGCGTCGGGTGGCGATCTCCTGCGCCGCCTCGCGCAGGCCGTGCGACAGGTACGCGCGGGGGATGACCAGATCCTTCCCGTCGTCGCGCCGGCCGCGAATCAGGACGTGGGCGTGCAGGTCGTCGGTGTTGTGGTGGTTGACCGCGACCCACTCCAGCTTGGTCCCCAGGTCGCGCTCCACGCGGCCCATCCACTCGCGGACGTAGCCGGCCAGTCCGTCCGGATGGCGGTCGAGCAAGTCGGCCCGCTCGGGCGAGACGATCAGGCGGAAGTGGTGGCGGTCGGGCTCCCAGTCCCGCACGGCGGCGCGGGCGTCGACCGCCTCCTGCGTCGCGTCGTAGAAGCGTCCCGGTTGACCGTCGAGCGACGCCGAATCACGGCCGAGGTAGCGCACATGCGCCGCCAGCGCGCCGCGGCCCCGACCGGCCTTGTGAACGGTGAAGGACGCCTTCACGATGACGCGCTGGGAGCGCCCGCCGTCGGCGCGTCGACCACTGGTGCTGCGCTTGCCAAGGCGACGCAGGGACGACGTCACGCTGCCGCGCAGGCCGCGGAACTCCCAGGACCGCAGCGCCGCCTTCGCGTTACCGCCGGTGCGGATGCGCAGTTCGTCTTCGACTTCTCTGATCGTGTCGAGCCGGCTGGTCGTGGATCGTCGCATATATCGGGCCTCCGTTGAGGGCTATGAATCACAAGCACCGGATCAAACTGAACTTATGAGAACGGGCTGTAGGGTTAAGGCGAGTGCATTAGCCGTAAGTATCTGTCTCTCCTCCACTTCCACACGCGGCTGTGAGCCGCCTTTTATCTTGCCGTCTCTTCTTCATGGTCTTTCTCCTGACAATCCCGCGTTGCATGGATTGAGCCTCATCCACCGTGACATGAACTCGAAGAGGTCGTGTCACGGTGGATCGGCAGGCGATCAGGCGTCGATTCGACCGGCGTACGCGCGGCCGAATCGACGACGAATGGCCGGTACACGCCCAGCACCGCATTGGCGTGGACCGGGCCGAAGAACCGGGAGTCGAAGCTGTGTTCCGTCGTCGAGCCGACGAGCAGTTCGTCGGCTGACAGCACGCGATCGGCCTGCCAACGCGGGAGCGTTCGACCTGCGGAATCGACGGCGTGGATCGGACCGAACGACACACCGTTGACGCGCAGCTCGCCGCCCAGCGTAAAGACGTGGTCGCCGCCGACGGCGATCACCGGCTTGAGCAAACGGACGTCGTTCGACTCGCCGCGCGATCGTGCATAAGCGTGTGCGGCAACGGGCAGCCGGAACGCGACGAGTTCGCCCCGTTGCGGCGTCCGGCCGGCGTACACGTACCAGCCCACCGGCACGCTCGGCGTGCGGTTGTAGAGCAATAGCTTCGGCTTCTCACAAAGGACGAACACCGACACCGCAGTCATGAGGACCGCGCCAGCCGCCCGTTTGATGATGCGACGATCACGCGTCATGAGACACGCTCCCTTCCGCGGCAGAGACCGACACAACTTCCAGCCGGCGCGGCGCACGGCCGACGCGCAGCGACTGGCCGGCGGCGCGGTAGTACGACGGTGCGACCGCGCACGGGTCGAGGCCCGCCTGCTCGATCTGCGTGATGAGGTCATCGGCGCGATCGACCGCACGACGATCCGCGCCGACACATCGCGCGTTGACGAACAGGTGCACACGCACCGCCGGGCGAACGCACGGCAGGCGATACCCGGCGTCGCCGACGCGCAGCGATTCGACGACCGCGAACGCCGCGTACTGCCGACGCGGCGAGTGACGCGCCCACCACGTCACGGCCAACATCTGACCCGGCGTAAACCAGTGGCACGTCATGCCGTCAAGTTGTCGTTGAACCAATGGCCGACCGAAGCGCAGGCGAACGTTCAACCGCTCGGCCGTCGCGCAGGTCGTCAGGCGCGTCCATGTGGTGGACCCGATCGAGGTGGAAGCGTTCATGGCGGTCACTTCCTCGCTCGTTTGGACGGCGTTGGTGTGGGCGCCTCAGGCGCGTCGTTTGGCAACACGAGATAAGGCGCGAACGCCGATGCCTGCATGGACAGCACCGGTGGCAAGCCCAGGCGGTTCTTGGCGACGTGCGTAACGGCGGGCTGCGTGTGGAGGACGCGTGATGCCGACGCATCGGGCTGTGCGGATGGCCGTTCAACCGGCGCGGCGAAGAACACTTCGTCACACCAATTCTGCACCAGCGCCGACGCCTGGCGGTCCAGCGCCGGAACCTGTCGTTCGGTCACGGCCACGCCGCCCGGAACGACCTGGCCGTGACGCTCCATCTGCGCGCGGGCGACGAGCACGCAATGCAGGCCGATGTCGTTGCGCAGGTGGTCGAGCCGCGTCAGCAGTTGACGCCAGACCGAGAGCGCCAGCGTGTAGCCCTTGGCGAACAGCAGGTCGTCCACTTGCTCGATGCCGCGCTCGCGGCACAGTTCGTCGAGCACCAGCCGTTCCAACGCGTCGAGCGGGTCGATCACGACGACGCGGTAGTCGTGCGGCTGGACGTACAGTTCCTGCAGCGCCCGCATCACGTCGCCGAAGCGCCGGGCAACGGGGAAGCGCGGAACATCGAGATGCGCAACGCTGTCGTCCACGGTGACGAAGACCGGCGACGGCAGCGCCGCGGCGAAGGTCGAAAGACCGATGCCGCGTGCGCCGTACAGCAGCACGCGCCGCGGCCGGACGGCCCGGCCCGATTCGATCTGGTCGATGAGGGTCATGATTCAACTCCTTGAACTCGGAAAAAATCAGAGGTAGGCGCACAGGCCGTGCGCTTCGAACGTCGATCGCAGCGCTGCCAGCCGCGCGGGATCGAGTGCGGCCACTCCAGCGAACAACGGCGCCTCATCGGCGTCGGCCATCAGTTGATGACAGCAGCCCCGCTCATCCGCCGATAGGCGGGCGAGCAGCGCCGCCACGTCCAAACGCAGATCCATCGCACTCAGGTGACTCGTCGGCGTGTCGACGGAATCGCACAAGGCGTTGCGGGCGTCCTCTCCGTCGAATGCCGTGGCCATGAGCAAGCCAAGGCGGCGCGCCAGCGTTTGCAGATCGTCGATCGGCTTCGTTCGCATCCGGTGATCGCGATCGCTCCACTGCGAAAGCAACGCCAGCCAGAGTTCCTGCTCCAGATCGTCGCGATCTTGCCACGCCAGGTCGTATCGTTCCGCGATGGCGTCGCACGTCGCTCGAACCTGCGGTCCGATTGCGGCACAACGATCTGCCATTCTCCATGTCGTCCACTCATCCATGCATCCACTGCTCCTGTCGACCGCAGACGGCGCGGCCGGTCAGGAGCAAAGGCTGGCGAAGGCGGGTGCGATTTCAGGAGTGAACGGCGCGTGAACTTGCGCCGAGTTCAGAGCGAATTGCACAGGGCGACATTTTTAGCTAGCCCACTACAATTTAGTGTAATAGATTGAAACTATGGTTGGCCGGCCAGGGAAGGACACGCGGTCTGGGGTCACGGATGGCGTGCTTACGCACCATCACATCTTGAGGTAAACATGACCGGCAATCTTCGGTCCATACGGTTGCCGGCCGGAGGGTCGTTCCGTCCGTTGCGGCTGATCCCGCAACGGGCCAGACGGGGATTCCGACGGCTCGGCCATACGCTTCGACACACATTACACGTCTCATCGTGCACGATGCTCCTGACACACGGCACGCCATCCACCTATTCCCGTTTTGTGCCTTCCGCCTGGGGCACAAGACGTGATGAATACCGTTGGTTACGCGGCCGCCGTGAGGATATCGCGGCCTTCCGAGAGGCGGCCGCGATCATCGCCAAGGTGTTGGTCTGTCATCCCATTGCGGCGTGGAAAGACCTGCTGCCGGGGGAGATGCACGATGTCATCGGCAATGCCTCGACCCTCTACCTGGCCGACTACTGGACGTACACCCTGCACCACCTCGTCTGGTCCGGCAAACTACCGTACGCCGTGCAGGCGCGATGGGAACGAGGGCGGAGCATCGACGACGAACCGTTCTGCTTCGTCAGCGAACTGCCGACCGACCTGGCGGAAGCCTCGCGCGAGGCATTAATCCTGTTCAAAGAGGCGGCGGAGCGGGAGATCACGGACCCGGCTTCGTTCGTCGCGCAGTTCACCAAGCCGCTCGACCTGCGGCCGTACGGCCTGCCGATCTATGACGACGGGCAATGGCGATTGCCGGGACGACGGGACGAACGGATTGCGCCGATTGGCGATGCGACCGCAGTTCACACCGAGCGCGCACCGAAAGCGCACAAGACGGACGCCGTGGTGAAGGGAGGACCGCCGGTCGAGGCGTCCGCCGAACTGCCGGCCGACTCGTCGTCGCCGGACTCTCTCGATCCGTTACTCACCTTGGACGACCAGACGTTCACGGTGCGATACGCCGGTCGAAGCTACCGCTTCACCGCGCGGAACAAGCAGTTGTTCGCCCTGCTGGAACGGATCAGCCGCCGGCCGGGCTACCGGGCGCTCTACAACGATCTCCGCTCGGTCGGCGACGTGTGGGACGGGGTCACCGTCGAAGACAGCACGATCCGCGGTGCCGTCGCGAGGCTGCGAAAACTGCTGACGACGCACGGCATGGCCGGCCTGGCGGGCCGCATCGTCACGGGGACGTATCGCGGCAACGGCTATGTCATGTTGCGCGCCGATGAAACGGACGAAGGCGATTGATCGTGACCACAACAACCCCGCCGGATTCGTCCTCGCGTTGTGGGCCGCGATCTGCGTTTGCTCCTGCGGTCGGCGGCGAAGGAGAAAGCAATCCTTCGCCGACGACCGCGTTGTTGAAAGCCGCGCGCATCGCCACCCGCCGCCGCGAAGCGGCGGCCGCCGAAAAGACGCGCGCAAGCCACCACCCGCCCGGCGTTGTCTGCCGGGCGGATGGACGATCTTCTAGATGAACGGCGGGGTTTAACCTGCCGCCGATTCCTCGATTGTCTCGGCGGTCTGCTCCTGTTCGGAGGATGACGTATTCGCCGCGCCGGTCGGCGGACGCTCGCCCAGAATCCAGTCCGCCGCGCGTTGCGCCTGACCGGCTGCCGCGATCACGAGGCGCTTGTCACCTTTCAATACGTTGAGCCAGCCTTGCAGATAGGCCGCCTGATTCTCGATCACGCTCGGCACGATGCCCGACGCGCCGCAAAGGAACGCCGACGCCATCTCCGCGATCAGTTCTTCCCGGCTGTAGTCCGGGGAACCGAACGGCCGAAAGTTGGTATCCAAGCCGCGATCCAGCCGGCGGCTATGGCCGGTGCTGTGGGCCAGTTCGTGAAAGAGGGTCGAATAGTATTCGTTCGTCGAGGCAAAGCGCATCGGGTCGGGGATCGTCACTTCGTCACTGCTCGAACGATAGAAGGCGCTGCCGCCGCGATGCTGGATCGCCGGGCCGTCGGCGTATCCCTGTACGATCGCTTCCGCCGCTTCGACGGGGTTGTAGTCGCTCGGCGTATAGGCGGGTGCATCGGGAATCGCGATGCCGTCGCACTGCTGCACGTTGAAGACGTTGAAGTAGCGGAGAACGGGCACCTTGATCGGCTGGCCGGTCTGCTTGTCGGTCGTCTCGTACTGCTTCCAGAAGACGACCATCGTTGATTTTTCGCCTTTCCGCACGCTGCCGCCGTGCGTCCGGGCTTGGTTGTAGGTGAGCCAGTGCGAGGATTCGTATCCCTTCGCCCACGCGGTGACGGCCAACAAAAAGACGTTGATGCCGCGATAGCGCTTGCCGCTGTCATGGTTCACTGGATGACCGGCGGATGATCGGCCGAGGATCGGGCAGCGCCACGGGACGACGCCGGTATCGAGCATCGCCACAATCTGGTCGGTGACGGTCTGGTAGAGGTCGAACGACGACGAATGAGAAGAACGGGACATGACGCACACTCCGTGCAAGAGGGTCGAAGGCTTCTGATGAGGTGGCGATCGCCACCCCCCGGCCTTTCCCTTCGTGGCGGAGGTCTGGAAACGGCCCGCGCGCAGCGGTCAACAGGCGCAGCCTGAAGGTGGATCGCCCGGAGGGAGGGGTCCCCTCTGGGGAGGGACCTTGACGGCGAGCACGAGCGCAGCCGCATGGCGGAGCGTGGCCGTTACACTGCCGCACGTCTTCAAAGAGAAAGTCCGGGGGCGTTTCGCCTCTGCTGTCGCACGTCACGACACCGCCCGCGCAGGCGGGCCTCTCCATCCGTGCGATCCGCGCTTGAATGGAGTGCGCATGGGTGGGGAGCGCCAGGGCGAAGCCTTCGGCGCAGAGATCTGGCGTACAGCACATTGACTTACCGACTTCAAGGTTAAGGTTCGGTATTCGAGCCCATTACCTTGCTCGGAAGCGGCAATGGCCGCGACGGGCGCGTCACGCTATCAGTCGCATCGTCTTTGACCGAGGCGGAACGGTCGCCGGGACGCACTAGGCCGCGTTGTCGACTGCCGGACGATGTGGCGAACGCGGGAGGCGAGCGGCAAAGCGGGTCCCGTGTTCCGCGTCCGACTCGACGTCGAGCGTGCCGCCGTGAGCCTGCGCGATGGCGCGGGCGATGTAGAGGCCGAGCCCGAGGCTGCCGGGGGACGCGCGCACGCGGCTTCGCCGGAGCCGTGAGTGAGGGGATCGAAAATCCTGTTCAGCAGGTGCGGCGGAATCGGCGTGCCTTGATTGATGACGTCGAGCCGGACGAAACGGTCCTCGGCCTCGGCACGCAGTTCGATGGGCCGTGCCGCGTCGCCGTGCTGAATGGCGTTGCCCAGAAGATTCGCGAGGAGTTGGCGAAGCCGGACCGCGTCCCACGTCCCGCGAAGATCGCCCTCGCGGTGGAGGATCAGGTTGGCTCCGGGATGCGCACGCCGCGTTTCATCGATCACTTCTTGCGTGATGTCGTGGAGGTCGGCCGCGGCCGATTGGACGGGCAAACTGCCGCCGAGGTCGGTGCTGGTGAAGTCGAGCAGGCCGAGAATCATCTGATTCATGTGGTCCGCGCTGCGGACGATGCCGCGCGTCAGATCACCCCACTGCGGATCGGCGCCGAGCGCCCTTTCCAGAAAAGCAGCGGACATTTTGATGGCGTTGAGCGGGTTGCGCAAGTCGTGGCCGAGAATGGCCAGAAACATCTGGCGCGAGCGCTCCACACCGGCGTTGTAGCTCAGTACGGCGTGAGCGATCGATTGGTCGATCGATTCGTTGAAGCGGGTGATGTCATCGAGATCGAGCGCGTGCGGGTCGGGCACGGAGGCTCGCCAGAGACGCAAGACCGAGGCGCGCAAGGCGCGATACTCCGAGATCAGCGCCGGCAGGTTGAGGCCGGAAATGCCACGCGCCGTGCCGTGTTCGGCGGAAGGCTCGTTCAGATCGTCGTGGCTCGCGAGGTGATCGGAATGCCCCTTGGACTTCTCCGCCTGCTCGTGCGGCGTCTGTGACCTGCCCATGTCGGCGGCGGTGGCGCGGAGGATCGCTTCGGCATGGTCGCGCAACTCGCGGGACGTGTGCCGCCTGTTGGGCCAGATGCTCCGAGCGAAAGCTTCCCACTCGACAAGGATGGGCTCGATGTGATCGAGGATGAATTTCGCCAAACGCATCTACAGCGTCCTTAACGTACGGTAAGTCTGAACGACGGCTAAGTCTATCAACAATTGGATTTCGATATTGCGCGATGAGCGTGTTCAGCCCGATTTCAGACGCCGACCCAGTTTCCTGGTCCATGCCTTCTCGCGCCAATAAAGAGCGCCCCGTCACCGAAAACGGTGCGGAGCGCCTGACAAGACGAAAGAAAAGCTCAAGACGGTCACTGATGCCGTAATGATGCGATTCTGTTGTCGGTGTTCGATCGTCAACGACTGCGGGGTGTCAATTGGCGCCGACGCCTTGCCAGCAGCAGGATTGCGGCGGCCATGATCGGCAAGGCGGCCACCGGTTCCGGAACGGACACGGCCTGCACCGTGACATTGTCCAGGCTCGTGCCGAACAGCAACGACGCATCGCCGTAATTCGTCCGGTTGAGAAACGTCAACGTGGACGACAGGCTGTCCGCGACGAAGTCGAACCCGTGACGTGTCCACGGGTCGGTGCCCGCCTGGCTCGACCCACCGAAAAGAAGTCCCAGCGTTGTGATGCTGAAATCCTGCGACACGCCCGGCGCCGTCGCGGTGAGCGTGAACGTCTGGGACGGATTTACGCCTTCGACGACCTGGGTCATGGCCGACAGGTCGAACTCGACTCGGTAGGTCTGGCCGGGCTGCGTGTCGAAGGTCTGACTGAGGGTGCCGAGTCGCTCGGCGTACTGGAGACTGACGAACT
>JBBCIV010000143.1:0-4798 GCA_037189665.1 Phycisphaerae bacterium
GCCGCTGCCGGAGGTGCCGACGAGGTCGTCGTACGCCTCGCTGTGGCCGGTGACCGCCGACGGGTTCGCCCGAAGGACGAGCTGGCCGTTATCGTCGTAACGGTAGAACGTCCGCCACGTCTTGCCGCCCGCCTCCACCACGTCCAGCATCGGCTGCTGCGCGAAGTTGTAATACGTCGTGCGGACGGTGCCGTCGTCGAGGATCTCCGAGCGCTTGGAGGACCAGACGTTGTAACCGGGGGCATCCGCCTCGGTGTTCTCCGTATACGTGTACGACGTGCTGCCGATGCCGCCGTCGCAGACCGAGCAGCCGGTGCCCGACGCCGAGTGCTGGGCGACCCGCCCGGCGGCGTCGTAGGCGAAGAAGTCGTCGGCGTACTCGCGAACCTGCGCGTCCGAACTGCTTTCGCTCAACCCCGCCGCAATCAGGCGGGCGTAGCCTTCCTTGCCGAAGGCGAACTTCAGCTTGTCCGGCGCCCCGCCGATCTCGTTGCCCTGGTAGTAGCGGTAGTACTTGGTATTGAGGACGTCGTCGTTCTTGTCGTAGACGACCGCCTTCTTCAGGCTGCCCTCTGCGCCGTGCGGATCGCTGGCGCCGTAGTACTCATACGTGACGTACTGGATGACCTGCGCCGCGGCCGAGCCGTGCTTACCGGTCAGCGTGATCTGCGTCACCCGGCCATCGACGTCGTACGTGTACTGTGCCTTCTCCGTGTAGGTGCCGCGCGTGGCGACCTCGTAGTCGAGCTTACCGTTCTCCAGGTAGACCCGCTCCGACGCGAGGCCCCCGCCGGGCAGGGTCGTCTCGGTCGGACGCCAGGGCAGCATCGTCGCAAAGCCCCCGCCGCCCCCGCCGCCGAGAACGCTGTACCGACGCGTGCGTCCGTCCGGCAGCGTCTCGACATACGCCCCTCCCTCACGCTTCAGCTCTCCCTGGCCCGGCAGACGCGGCGTCAAGCCGTCGCCGTCGTAGATCCGGATCGATTGGCCGTCGAAGATCACGACGCCGTTGCCGGTCTCGACCAGGCCGTCGCCGCCCTCGAAGTCATTGCCGGAACCCGACCCATCGCCAGAGCGAGTCGGAGACAGGTGCTTGCCGGAGATGTCCGATTCCCTCAGATCCGTTGAGCCGTCACTCTGCACGCCCAACGAACAATCGTCCACCGGGCACAGCGAGGTAAAGAAGATCTCGTCTGACGCCGATCGACCCGATGCGCCCTCAAAGGAGATCGTAACCGTAATCGAGCCGTAGTCTGCGCCCGTCGCTTCGACGAACAGGCCGCCGCCAAGCTCCGCCATGGAGTAAGCGTGGCCGAAGGTGATCGCGTGGCCCGGATCATATTCGTCTTCGACCGCGTTCGTGTTCAGCCCCGAGGCATTCGACTGAGTCCACAGCTTGAACCCGCCGCTGGACGTAAACGTGTAGCGGGCGGCAGCGCTGTCGATGTTGTTCTCGGGATCGGGGACGAACGGGATGAACTCCCGCGTGTCGTAGCTCTCGGCCGGCATGCCTGAACTGCTGATGATGTACTTGCTCGGCCGGACTTCCTCCGCGCTGTCCTCCTTATCGGAGTGGTCCGGCTCGCCCGCATTATTGTTGTCGCTGTCGACGTCGAAGTCCGGCGCCTTCACGCGGACGGCGCTGACCACGTTCGTCCAGTCGGATACACCATCATCGTTTACAGCCCGGACGCGATACCAGTAAGGCGTGTTCCACTCCGCGTCCCCGTCGACGTAGGTCGAGACGTCTTCGTCGACCGTCTCCAATTCGTCCCAGTTTTCACCGTCCGTCGACCGCTCGATCTCGTAACCGGTCTCGTTGTTGGGAATGTTGTCCCAGAGAAGCTTGATCACTTGATCGTCGCCGTAGAATACCTCCAGATTACTTGGCGCAGAGGGAAGAAACGGATTGCCATCTGCATGCACGAAATTCGAGTATTGACTTGTGCCGATTTCCCAATTCCAAAATGTCGCGAAGAACGGCGCATCAGGATCCGCGGGCTCGACATCTAAATAAGTGTCCGGATAATTAGCATAGCCTACTGCAACAGCTTCGTCGTCCACTACTTGATAGACCCGAACTAACTCCACAAACGTAGCCGATATGTCGCCCCATTGAATTCTTACTTTCAGTGGATCAATCGGGCTTACCCCTGCGTCGATCTCAGGCTTAGGTAAGGGGTCACCGTCGATCTCAATGTAGTTTGACACGTCTGACCATGGTGAACTCTCAGATGTCGACGTATTAAAAACGGAGGTCTGGATACGAACCGGCTGGCCAACCGCGTTCAACGATACATAATTCGATCCACCACTGCTGGTGATCGTATAATAGGGATCATACAAAACGGTGAACTTTACATTATATGGATCATCATCGTGTATGACTCGAGAGAATGCGACTAGATCGCCGTATATACCATCATACTCACCGTCAAACTCGATTTTTACCGAAGTCGGATCTAGTGGATTTTCCAGCCATTCCATGGTGACATTGGTGGGTGCCGGCAGGGTATAGTTAACTGTTGGAAGCGGATCGGTCTGGGCTGACGCAGAGCTATATTCTGCACTCCCGTTGAGCACGGCGCGCAATCTAAACATATATGTGAATTCAGGCCGAAGACCTCCAACATCATAAGTACCGTTGCTGTTACCCAGTTCCGTTAGAACGCGGTAATTCCGATCTCCAAATCCCTTTATTTCCAATGTCAGGCGTGCAGCATCGGCGGCCGAATAAGTGAGACGAATCGTTTCATCGTCAAGGGCTTCGGCGCTTAGCATCGGCGCAGACGGCGCAACATCCTGCACCGTGACCGTCTTGGGCGCGATGTCATACGACCGCTCGTCGTTGGTCGCCGTCACGCTGATGACGTACTCGCCCGGGATGGCGTACGTGTGGGCGGCCGAGGTTTCCTCGCCGTCGACGACGTCGATCGTGCCGTCACCCCAGTTGATCGTCCACGATTCGATCGGGTCAGCCTCCACGTCGGAGTAGCTCAGCGTGAGTTCGTATTCTGCGCCGACATCGACGGTCGAATCCCCGCCGATGCTGATCTCCGGCGGCACGTCGGCGACGGCGATGGTGCGGCTCAGGGTCTCCTGCTGTCCGCCCGAGAAGGTGATCGTCACCGTCGCGGTGTAAACGCCATCGTCGTCCGGCGTGAACGACGGCGACGCGGTGCTCCCGCCCGTCAATGTCGCGCCCGGCACCGACCACGAATAGCTCGGCGTGACCGACGGCGACGGCGTGCCGTAGGCGACGCCCAGCGTCACCGTCTCGCCTTCCATCGGATCGCCGGACACCGTGAGGCGCGGCAGCCCGATCGTGGTCGCCGAGCCGGCCGACGCGGGATCGGAGGTCGCGACCGCGTTCTTCGCGATCACGCGCACGTAGTACTGCGTGCCCGGCGTCAGGCCGCTGATGACCAGGCTCTCGGCGTTGGCCGAGGCCTCCTTGGCCGCATAGATCGCGAAGTCGCTGAGGGGCGAGTACTGGACCTCGTAGCCCGTCTCGTTCGACGACTCGTCGTCCCAGGTCACGTTGATCTTGGTGGTCGAGATGGCCGCCGCCGAAGCGCTGTCAGGCGCCGTTAGCAACGTGGTGGCCGTCACGGCGTTGCTCGGGCCTGAGTCGCCAGCGCCGTTGTAGGCGCGCACGCGGTAGTCGTACCGCGTTCCCTCGTCCACGTCGGTATCGATGTAGAACGAGACGTTCGCCGCCACCGTGTCGAGGGTCGTGTAACTTCCCGCGCCGTGCGCGCGGCGTTCGATGCGGTAGCCGGACTCGTTGCCGGCATTGTCGGTCCAGCCCAGCTCGATGCTCGAATCGCTCACGTCATCGACGACCAGCCCGCTCGGCGCGGCGGGCACCGCGTCGGAAACCGTGACTTCAATCGTCGCTGGCGAGGGGTAGGCGACGCCGGTTCCGTCGGAGGCGGAGATGCTGATGGTATAGACGCCGGGGGTGTTATAGGTATGGGAGGGCGAGAGGTCGCGGCCGGACGGGGTGGACGGCGAGCCGTCGTCCCAGTCGATGGTCCAGGTGATCGTGTCGGCCGAGCCCGGGTCGGTCGCCAGCAGGTCCAGCGTGTACTGCACGCCGACCGACGCGGTCGAGCCGCCGATGGCGGTCAGGGTCGGCAGGACGTTGACGACGTTGAACGCCGAGAGGCTGCCGTCGTCGACGACGCTGGAGGGCGTCGTGGCGGCGACGCTCGCGCTGTACGAGCCCTCGTCGTCCGGCGTGAACTCGAACGTCGCGCCGCTGCCGCTGTCGAACGGGCTGCCGTTCTTCAGCACAGTCCAGGCGTAGGTCGTGCCGCTGACGGCGGCGCCGGAGGCGTACGCGGGCGTCAGCGTGACCTGCGTGCCCTCATCCGTGCTGCCGGAAGGCGAGCGTGAGATCCCCAGCGTCCCCAGCGTGGCGGCGGACGCGGAGGAGGAGTTGGCCGACTCGGCGGCCCCGTTGACCGCGCGGACGCGGACGTAGTACGTCGTGCCGGCGGACAGGCCGGCGATCAGCTTGCCGGTGGCGTTGGCGGCAGCGGTCGCGGTCGTGACGCCGGAGGCGAAGGTGGCGCTGGTGGCGTAGTCGATCTCGTACCCCGTCTCCAGCGAGGTGTTGTCGGACCAGGTGACCGCGATCGCGGTCGACGCGGCGGCGGCGGCGCTGACGCCCGTCGGCGCCGCGAGGTTCGCCCCCGTCTGCACCGGCCCGGCGGCCCAGCCGTCGCCGACGGCCGAGTTGACCGCGCGGACGCGGTAGTCGTACTGCACGCCCTCGGAGACGGTGGTGTCG
>JBBCIV010000144.1:0-13755 GCA_037189665.1 Phycisphaerae bacterium
CCTGGTGGCAGCGATCGCGCGTGACGAAAGTATTGAAGGCCGGCGTGCCGACACGGGCGACGGTGGAATCGATCCGCCAGTCGCCGCTGGCGCCGCTATCGAAACAGGTTGGCCTCAGCATTGCCGGGACGGATCGCACGGTTCGACTGGCGTATTGGCCTTCGCGCAACGGCCCGGTGGCCAGGGGTGACTCGGTAGAAGTATTGGCGGCGGAAGGGTCGCCGGTGCTTTTGCCGTTGAAATCGTACCAGTGATCGGCGGTTGGAAAACATCGGCAAGGACGCCGCGCGCGTGATCGTAAAGACGTTCCATCGACTCGCCCTCTCCCGCCACTGGCCAATCCTCGTGGCGGTGATGGTGCTGGCGTGCCTTGGCGTGCTGACGATCTGGGCCGACATGCCGGCGCTGGGGAAAAGGCAATTGATCTTCTTCGCCGTGGCGGTGGGGTGCATGGCGGCGTTTCAGGTGGTCGATTACCGCATCATCGGCAAGTATGCCGGCTGGTTCTACCTCGGCGCGGCGGTGCTGATAGGCTACACGGTGCTGGGCAGCAAGATCACCGTTCCCGGCGTGACGGCCCGAAACGCCGCGTACAACTGGATCGACTTCGGCCCGTTCGCGCTGCAGCCGTCGGAACTGATGAAGGTGGCGTTCGTGATGGTGCTGGCGCGATACCTGCGTTTCCGCTCCAACTATCGCACGCTGCCCGGCCTGGTGCCGCCGTTTCTGCTGGCGGCGTTTCCGATTTTGCTGATCCTGAAACAGCCCGATTTGGGCACCGCGCTGGTCTTCATCCCGACCTTGTTCGCGATGCTGTACGTCGCCGGCGCGAAGCTGAAGCACCTGTTTGGCGTGGTGGGCATGGGGCTGGCGGTCTGCCCGTTCCTCTGGCTGAGCGGGCTGGAAGGCGTGCCGGTGTTCGAGCACTTGCCCAGCGTGGTGAAGGAGTACCAACGCGACCGAGTTTACGCGATGTTTACAGACGACCCGGAAGTACAGGAAGGCGGCACCGGGATGCAGCAGCACCGCGGGCTGATCGCGCTGGGCACCGGCGGGATTTTCGGCAGGGGACTCGGCGAGATCTCGGCGGGCAAACGCGTGCCGGAAAGCCATAATGATTTTATCGTCACGCTCATCGGCGAGCAGTTCGGCTTTGTCGGCTCGGTAATCGTGATCGGCGCGTATCTGACGATCTTCTTCGTCGGCTTCGAGATCGCCGGCAGCACGCGCGAGCCATTCGGGCGGCTGGCGGCGATCGGCGTGGTGACGCTGCTGGCGTCGCAGACGTTCATCAATCTGATGGTGGCGCTCAAGCTCATGCCCGTCACCGGCGTGACCTTGCCATTCGTCAGCTCCGGCGGCAGCAGCCTGATCGCCAGCTTCATGAGCATTGGCTTGCTGATCAACATCGGCCAGAAGCGTCCGATCGTGATGGGGCGCGAATCGTTCGAGTTCACGGACTAGCGGGCGGGCCGGCGGTTTGCGCGGGGACCGCGATGTACGCCCACCATGTGTTTTTCCGCTCGGCCAGCGTCGTCAACAATTGCCAGCCCGGCGGGGCGGTCGGCGCGTCTTCGTCGCGCCCCTGGCGCGTGACGTAGACGATCGGCGCATCGGCCGGCGTAAGCGTGGCGGGGTCGGCCGGGAGGACGGTGCGGTTGAGGTAGATCGCCAGCTCTTCGTCGATGCGAACGCGCTCGTCAAAATCAAAGACGCCGGACGCACCGGTGTTTCGGATCGTCTCGGCCAACGGCCTGAAGCGGCTGCGGCCGCTCTCGGAATCGCGGTAGCCGAACATCACCACCGCCTGAAACGCGATCATGCAGACGAACGTCGCCACCACGAGCGCCGCACGTCGGTGTACGCGCGATACCAATCCCAGCCCGATCACCATCGCAAAGCCGACGGCCAGCCACATCGCCAAATCACGCGGATACCACGGGCTACCATCGAGGCGGACAAGATCGGGATGCGTCGCGCCGAGGATCGGAAACCCAATGCAAATGATCGCCAGAGAGAAAACGTGAATCCCCGTCACCCAGCGCCCGGTCCGCTCCGATTTCGGCGCGTCCAGCCATGCTGCCATGCCCCTCGCGCAAATGATCGCCAGCGGCGGCAGCATCGGAAGGAGATATCGTTCCTTGCGATCCGGGATCAGCGTCATCACTGCGATGGGGACGACCACCAGCAATGCCGTGTATAGATCGCTGCGCGACCTGGCCCGCCACATCACGATTGCGCCGACCACGATCACCACCAGCCACGGCCAGTTCATCGGGATGCGAAGCAGGTAGGCGTACGCCGGGTCCGGTCCCAGGCCCGTCGCATCCTGCCGTGAAACTTCCGTCGCCCAGGTGCCGCCCACGTCGGGCACGGTGAGATAGACGTAGGCGAACCACGGCAGCGCGATCGCGCAGAACAGCAGGGCGCCCAGTCCGACCACGATCGCTCGTCTGCCCCATGATGCCTTCTTCTCACTCTTCGTCTGCCCGCGATGCCAGCAGAACGCCGCAATCGCGGCGGGCAGGACGGTTTCAACGATCGCCACCGGCCCCTTGCACAGGAACGCCATCGCCACCGCCGACGAGCCGAGCAACACGCCGGTCCAGACTCGCCCTTTTACGATCGCGCAGGCGAACAGCGTGTTGGCGACCGTCACCCACATGGCCAGGTGTACGTCGCTGGTGCTCTGCCGCATGTATTTCTGAAACAACATCGTCGTCCCGACGACCACCGCCGCCAGCAGGCCGAGGCGCGAATCGAAGAGCACTTTTCCGAGGAAGAACGTCGCGACGATCATCGCGCACGCCGCCAGCAGGCCGGTCCAGCGAACCTGCCAGGCGAGCTGCCGATAGGCGGCATCCCGCTGCGAGGGGTCGTCGAGTTGATCGAGCGTGTGCTGCCGCATCGACAGCGCGGTGATCCAGGCGACCAGCGGCGGCTTTTTGATGCGCGGCTCGCCGAGCATGTGCGGCACCAGCCACGGGCCGCCGCGACGCATTTCCAGCGCAGTCTGGACGACGATGTTCTCGTTTCCGCCGGTGAACTGCGGCCAGGTCAGCGTCGGCGCAACGCCCGCAAATACCGCGCCCGCCACGAGCAACGTGAGGAAAAAATGCTTAACGCCGCTCGGCGATGATCCTGCCATAAATCGCCAGCAGTTTGTCGAGATGACTCGAATAACTCAACTCCGCGCCACGCGTAATGCACGCTTCAGCATAACTTTTTTGCCGACCCAGCACGTCTTCGATCGCCCGCGCCCACGTCCCGGCCGACTCTCCGTCCACCACGCGGCCGTCGATGCCGTCGCGAACGATCTCGCTCGCCCCGCTGATGCGCGACACGATCGGCGGCACGCCCATCAGCATTGCCTCGGGCACGACCATGCCGAACGGCTCGAACCGCGCCGGATGAATCAGGGCTGACGCGCCCGACAAGACGGCCGGCACGTCGCGCGAGGCGCCGATGAAGCGCACGCGTGGTTCGATTCCCAGTTCTCTTGCGATCGCGCGATATCTTGCCGGATCGTCTTTTCCTACGAGATCGAGAACGGGCGCTTCATCGCCTTTTACAAGTGCCAACGCGCGAATCGCGATATCGACCCCCTTACGCGCGAAATCCTGCCCCACCAACACGATGCGCGGCGGGGTGTCCGGCCCGCCCCGCGCGCGGGCACGTACAAATCGATCGCTTTCGACGCCGTTGTAAAGCGTCAGCACGCGATCGGCGTTGTTCGCCAGCGCGATGGTTTCGTCGCGCGTGCGGTTCGACAGGCAGAGGATGACCGGGCCGAGCGGGTCTCGCAGCAGTTGCCGCTCCACACGCGCAAACATCGCACGGCGGCGGTTGGTCAGGCGCTGCGGGAGCGAGGCGCGCGGGAAGGTGATCGCCTCCACGCCCGCCTGCGGGTGATATACATCGCACCGCCGCACGGGCAGCATGGCGTGAACGACGTCGTACGACTGCGATTCGGCATCGGCGTCCAGCGAATCGAGAAACGCCTGATATTTTCCGCCGCGCGTCAGCCCATCGAAGCGAAGCGGCACGCGGGCTTCCTTGGGAATCGATGCCTCGAACGTCGCTGCCGCGATGCGGGCGTTGACTCCGCGAGCGAGCAGGGCGTGCAACAGGTGAACGCAATACCCCTCCGCGCCGCCGCGGGCGCTGTCGGCGTGGAGGATGACCAGCAGCACGTTCATCTGTCGATCGGCACGTTGCGCGTGGGATTGGATTGGCGCAGCTTCGCGTCGTGCCGCTCGATCCAGTCCGCCTTCGCAAACACGGCTCGGCGAAACAGGTCGGTGACGGGGTGATTACCGTGCCTGGCGTACTCGGTCAGCCATTGATCGACCAACTGCAGGCCAACGTTGAACTTCCGCAAGCTGAACAGAAACTGGCCGACGTCCTTTACGAGCCACCGGCGGGCGAACCATCGCGGCAGCGGCTTGACGCGGGCAGCGTCGATCAGGCGAAGTTCGATCGGATTGGCCTCCATGTTGGCCCAGAAGTGTCCGATGTACAGGTCGCGATGATGCAGCTTGGCAGCATGCAATTTGCCGGCCAGTTGTGCGGTGGGCACGAGCAGCTCTTCGAATCGCGTGCCGCGTTCGAGCAGGCGTTCGCAATCTTCGAAGCCGTTCAGGTGCTCGGTGATGACGAACCCCCGCCCGTCGTTCAGCCGCCCGTAGCCGGCGAGCGGAACGGTGGCGATCCCTGCTTTCTGCAGGTGGCGAATGCCCGCCACCTCATCTTCCACGCCGCGATAGCCCTTCTTGTTTCGCTTGATGTGCAGACGTGTTTCGTCAATGTCGAGCACGCAGTTTTCGCGCTCCTTGATCGACCGCCACGGCTGGATGGCCGGATTGTCGAAGATGCTCATCGCGTCGGGCAGGCCGGCGCGCTTCAGAAGATCGGCGTAGGCCGATTCCACCTGGTAATAACCTGATCCGCTCGGATAACTCATGACATCATCAACGCGACTGGAAGAAGCGGCTTACGCCCGGCTTGAAGATCACCTTGCCTTCGACGACCACTAGCTCTTCGTTCAAAAACAACTGCACGGCTTTGCTCAGCACGTTGGCTTCGAGCGACAGGCCTTTTTCCTTCACGTCGTCGAGGGTGTCCTTGCCGACGTCGATGTGGAACACGTCCTGCAGGATGACCGGGCCCTCATCGAGCTGTTCGGTGACGAAGTGCGCCGTGCAGCCGCTGACGCGCACGCCCGATTCGAACGCCTGCTTGTACGGGGCCGCGCCCGGAAAGTAGGGCAGCAGCGATGGATGAATGTTGATCACGCGGAAGCGGTATTTGCTCACGATCGCCGGCGGCAGGATGCGCATGTAGCGGGCGAGGACGACGAGGTCGGCGCCGTGTTTGGCAAGCTCTTTGTCGAGCCAGGCGAAGTGCTCGTCGAGGTTTTCGTGCCCTTTCCAGGCGAAGGGCAGGCCGGCCTCTTTTGCGATGGGTTCGAGCGAGGGGTGGTTGGATAGCACGCACGCAAACTGGCCGTAGATGTGCCCGGCCTTCTGGTCTTCGATCAGTTGGCGGAGGCAGTGATCTTCCTTGCTGACCAGCAGCGCCACCTTGCGGGGCTTTCGCTGGCTGTGCAGGTGAACGCGCACGTCCATGCCGATGCGTTTCCCCGTTTCGAGCAGGCCGGTGATCAACTCGGACAGGTCAACGGTGATGTCCTTCAGATCGACGAGCATATCCATGAGGAACAGCCCGTAGACCACCCGTTGCTCGATGTCCTCGATATTGATGCCGCGCTCGGCCAGATAGGTGGCGAACTGCGCGACCGCGCCTTTCTGATCCTTCCCCAACACCGAAACGACTGCCAGCACTTTAGACATAGGACGCGACATCCTACTTGCCCGGCCGGGCGTTGTCGCTTGGAACGCGGCCGGTTTGGCAGCAATAAAGCCATCGCGACAGCGTTTTACGTGTAACTGAGAAAGGAAATCGCATGAACCGACTGTTCTGCCCTGTCGTTGTGTTAACCCTTGGTTTCGCTTTAACTTGTGTCCAGGCTGCCGCGTGGGCTGAGGAAGGGAAGTCCGAGCAGAAATCCGAAAAACGCGATCGGAAGGCCGATAAGGCTGGCCGTGGCGATCGGATTGAGCAACGCGCCGAACGCCTTGCCAGGCTGGCGGAGGAATTGAAGCTCACAGACGAGCAGAAAACGCAGGTCGAAGCCTTGCGAAAGGAGATCCGCGAGAAGCTCGAATCGCTTCGCGGCCAGTTGAAAGGCCTGTCGCCCGAAGAACGCCGCGCCAAAGTGAAGGAAACGCTCGGCGATGTGCGTGGTAAGATCATGTCGATCCTGACGGACGAGCAGAAAGCTCAATTGAAAGAACGCCTTCAGGCCGCCCGCAAAGAGGCCGGCGGCGAGCGCGAGGAACGCAAGCGGGACTGAGCCGCCGGCACACGTCTGGCACGTGAGGAGAGCAGAGATGGTCAATCGAGTCCCGATCCTGCTGGTGATGGCGGCGGCGGCGCTGGTCAGCGTGTCGCGCGCACAGGAGCAGCGTCCGCCCGCCGAGCGGGGTCGAGGGCAGATGATCGAGCGAATCCGAAACGCGCTCGACGAACTCGACCTCACCGCCGAGCAGAAGATCAAGACCGACGAAATCCTCGCCGACGCTGCCGACCAACTGGCGAAGCTCCGCGAAGACGCCGCCGGCAATCTCGACGCCCTCCGTGAAAAGGCCGGTGGCGTCATCCAGAATGTGCGGCAAAAACTATTCGAGGTGCTCACCCCCGCCCAGCAGCGACAACTTACGCAACGGTTACCACGGCTTCGCGAACAGCCCGCGGAGGGGCAAAAGCCCGATCCCAAGCCCGCCGAAGCCACCATGGGCGAGATGATGGGCGACAAGCCCGCCGCCATTTCCACTCCGTCCAGTTCTGCGACGCCGAAGTCTGCCGAAGCTTCTCCTGCCGGCGCGCCTGACGATAAGTTCGCCCCCGGCACGCCCGCGCCCGATTTCCGGCTGAAGAATCTCGACGGCAAGATCGTCTCTCTCGCCAACCTGCGCGGCCGGCCGACGGTGCTCATCTTCGGCTCGTTCACCAGCCCCACGTTTCGCGACAAGGTTGGCGCGTTCAACGGATTGCGGAAGGAGTTTCGCAATAAGGCGAACGTGCTGATCGTCTACACGCGCGAGGCCTATCCGAATCTGGAGTGGGACGTGCAGCGCAACATCGACGAGCAGATCCGCATCGCACATCACACGTCGATCGAAGAACGCCAGAAGATGGCGAAGATGACGCGCGACGGCCTGAAGATAGACGCCGATGTGCTGGTGGACGACATGGACGACGCCGTCGCTGCCGTCTACGACGCGATGCCGAACGGCTGCGTCGTGCTCGACGCGGCCGGAAAAATTCTGATCAAGCAGAAATGGGCCGAGGTTCACGGCGTTCGCGACGCGCTGAATGGCGCGCTTCGCGCCCGATGAGCGTATGATCGGCGTCGTGAGATCGACCTTTCTCCTGCCGCCGTTGCTCCTCCTCGCCGCCGGCTGTGCCACGTCCGCGCCGCCGCCGCCTGCTCCCGCCGTCGAATCGCCTGCCACCATGCGGGCCGGCGTGGTCGTTCCGCCGGGCAAAATTCTGGTCGAGTTTGAAACGCTCAGCTGTGTGTGCAACCTCGGCGATGTCGAATACGCGCTGCTCGAGATCGATTCGGTCGCCGCGCTCGACTGGGACATCGCCGACAATCGCGTATGGCTGATCTTCGTCGATGACCGCCGCCCGACCGACGCGGAACTGCGGCGTAGTGTGCAATACACCCCGCTAAAGATCACCCGCATCGCGCGGGGCTGATCTGCGCGTTGGGGAAGATTCGTGGATTAATCCTTTAGCTCCGCAGGCAGATCGCCCGAGACGATCAGGATCATGACCGTTGATTTGGCGTGTTGGCCGGCGATGTCTTCGGTGCTGAGGATGGCGGTGCCTTTTTCCGCCGGCTCGAGTTTCAGGTCGGCGAAGAGGGCCTTTTGTTCTTCGAAGTACCTTCGCAGCCGACCGGTGCTGATGCCCAGGCCGTAGCTGCTGATGGCTTCGTCGGAGAAAGTCTTCATCGCCACCAGCGCCAATACGTTGCCGTATTTGTCGATCATGGGGCCGCCGGAGTTGCCGGGGTTCACCTGGGCGTCGACGATGACGTCGCAGTCGGCCTGGTTGGTTTCGTAGCTGGTGACGACGCCGCGGGTGATCTTGACGTGCTGGCCGAGCATCGCGCCCAGCGGAAAGCCCAGCACGGTGACGTCCGTGCCGATCGGCGGGGCGTCGTAGCCGGCCAGGCGGATGAACGGCGTCGGCTTGTCGCTCTTGATGCGCAGGATGGCGATGTCCTGCTTGTCGTCGAGGTGGATTTTCTCGGCGACCTTCTGCGTGCCGTCCGACATGCGGACGATGAGCTGATCCCCGCCGGCGGCGACGTGACGGTTGGTCATGATGTAGCCGGAGGAAGTGATGAAGAACCCCGTGCCCGATCCGACGATGCCGCGTTGCCCGGGCGGCGCATCGCTGCCGCCGCCCGCCCGAGCGCCCGGTTTCGGGCGGACGTAGAACCATTGGTTCGCCGGGCCGGAGATGCCGTGCTTGGCCATCAGCAGGGGGGCCTCCTCCATGATCGGCCGCACGCGCGGGTTGTTGGCCCGCATGCCGGGCGGGGCGTAGCTCAGCGCGTTCACCAGGTTTTGCACGATCAGCTTGCTGTCCTCGATCTGCGCCGCCTTGTATGCGGTCGTGACGGATTTCTCGTAGTTCTTGCGGAAGTTGTACGCGATCGCGAGGTTCGTCAGCGCCTCCGGCGAGTTCGGCCGCAGTTTGCAGGCGCTCTCCAGCGAGCTGATCGCCTTGTCGTACTGCGTGTTGCCGCCCTTCAGCAGGTAGAAGAAGCCCAGCTCGAAGTGCGCCTCGAAGCTGTTCGGATAAATCTTGATCACCTCCTGCAGCTTTTCGATCGACTTCAGCGTCTGGTTGTTCGCCATCAACTGCAGGGCTTCGAGCATCAGCTTGTCCACCTGCTTGTAAAGCGACTTCAGCTCATCCCCGGTCACCCACTTGCCGCGGATCTTCTCCGCGCCGTTTTCGGCCATGTCCTGCCAGCGCTTCAGTTCGGCTTCGGCCTTTTTCAGATCGGGGGCTTTCGGGTTTTCTTCGATGTATTTCTGCCAGAACGTCATCGCGACGATCGGGTTGTCGCTTCGTTCGGCGGCGCGGGCGACGGTGTCGAAATCAGGCGTGTTAAATCCGCCGCCCGTCGCGGGGGCGCTCGAACCGCCGCCCGACGGGGTCGAGCCGCCGAGCGAGACTTTGCCGGTCGGGTCGTCGATCGATTGGATATCGTTCGCCGGGATGAGCTTCAGCGCGCCATCCTTGGTTTTGACCGAGAAGCTCCCGCCCATTTTCTTCACTTCGCCTTCGAGCACCGTGCCGTCCTTCAGCTTGACGGTGGCGGCCAGCGCGACGTTGGCCAACAGGGCGAGCGCAAGGAGCAATACCGAAACGAGTCGAGCTATTTTCATGCCAAACAACCCCGCAGACAGGATGATGTAGATGTACCACCTGGCCCGGGGCATGTCGATCAAAAACGATGAAACCCAAAAAGCGACGTGGCGAAGAGGATCGCTCTTCGCCACGTCGCTTTGATTGTTGGGCCCGAAGGCCTGTGAACCCGCCCGATATTATCGGCCGGACTGCTCGTAATAGCCGGTGAAGTAGAGGAAGCGGTTCTGATTCAGCACTGGGATGTTCAACGCGATCGCCCGGGCGAGGATGTCATCGTAGGCGGTCAGCTCTTCCTGTTTGCGCTTCAGGTTGAACGCCACTTCGGGGTTATCCAACTCTTCGGTGGTGTACTCGGGGATGACCGGCACCTTGCCGATGACCAGGAAGTCGACATCGACGTTGAGCTGATCGGTGACGTTGCCGCCCCAGCTGGTGATGAGACGCTTGATCACGTCCGCGTCCTGCGGGGTTGCCTGGCCGTTGCGGTCGAGGTCGAAGTTGCCGTAGACGAGGAAGTTGTACTTGGTGGCCTTGTCGTAGACGAGATTGACGCACAGGTCGCCTTCGACGACCGTGGTGCCCGGCGTCTGGCGGACGATGCGGGCCTCGCTGCTGCCCGGCGACACCCGGATTAGCTCGATGCTCGCCTTGCCGACCGGCAGATCGGTTTCGGTCGTCGGGTCGCCCGCCTTCGGAATGCCTTCGAGGCGGTCGTAGACTTCAAAGCTCATGCCCGCGGTCACCTGATCGCCGGAGCCGAGGTTGATGTACACCACGCCGTCGCCCGCCAGCCGCATGATGCGGGCGTCGGCCTGGCGCACCACCTGATCGACCGGCTGACGCAGTTCGCGAAGGCGGTTCTGCAGGCCCGCGATCGTCTGCTCCAGACGGCGGATTTGTACCTGCAGTTCCTGCGACTGGGCCTGCAGCTTGTTCATATCATCCTGGGCCAGGCGGGCGGTTTCGTCAGCCTTGGCTTGGATTTCCTGGATCTGCTTGTCTTTCTCATTGCGGTAGGCGCTCACGCCCGTTTCAGAACTGGAGACCGATTCCTGCGCCTTGCGGAGGTCGTCATCCTTGGCCTTAATCTGGGCCTGAAGCGTGCCTTCGAGGCTCTGAAGCTTCTTGTTCAACGCCTCGCGAGCCTGTTCGGAGCTGACGAGTTCCTGCTGTTTGCCGGCGAGCTGGGCGGACAGGCCGTTGATCGCCGAGACGAGGCTGTCGGCAGTGAGTTTATCGCCGCCGGCGTTTTGGGCCCGGACAACGGCAGCATCAGCGGCGGCGAGGGCGTCGGTTTCGCCCACGGCGCCCGCGCCGGCGATCTTGCGTACCAGGTTGTCCCGCTGCGCCAGCGCCACGCTGATGAGCTTCATGTCCGGCGGGTAGGCCGTCGGGTTGGACGTCTTGATCGTCACCAGGTTGTTCTTCAGGTCGCTGTTGAGGTCGGCCTCGCCGATCACCTCGTCATACAGACGCTTTTGCGTCTCTTTCTCCATCGTGATCTTATTGCGGTCCACGTGGGCGAAAATCGCCAACACCGTGGCGACCACGAACAGGATGGACGTGATAACCGTCCAGGTGATGAGCGCGGCCTTCGATCCGCCTTGCTGTTGGATGGGTGGGGGCATGAAAGTCCTCCAGGGTGTTGAGTCAGTGTTGTGCAGCGCGTCCGTGCGGATTTTTTGATCGTGCGGGCGTGTTCCGGGCCGACATCAGCCCGGCTCCTACCTCGTCCGCCGCCGATCGTGAAGCCGCAACTCTACCGGGCAGCAATACATACGGTCAAGAAATCGCTCGGTTCGCGTTATGGATCGGCCGTGGAAATCGCGTCCGAGAATACCGCGACCGCGCCAATATCAGGGGAAACGGAGCCCAAACATCAGGCTGGCAGCCCATCTTTAAGTGGTGGTGAGGCCGTTGCCCGGTGCGACAAGCTGGTTGGCCGAGGTAGCGTTGTTTCGCCGGACGACGTGCCAGCGAAGCTGCGGAATCGGCCTGCGCCAGGCAACGTTTCCCGCCGCCTCGATTTCTCGCACGCCAAAAGCACGGTCAAACATGCCTGCGTAGATCATCAACGAAAGCACGATCACCAGAATGAGAACGATGCAGACCAGCGTGGTTTTCACGACGCCTTTACGAGCCACGGGATTTCCTTCCGACCAGAACAGCTCTTCCTAGAAACTTTCCTCTTACCCCTGGCAGCCACTGATTTGATCAACCCGGGAAGAGTCAAATCTACAGTTGCCAACGCGATGTCAGCCACGGTTAAATCTATTTAACGTCTTCATTCGTGGTTCATGTCGGGCGGAATAAACGAAAAAAGACAGGCCCGGTGGGATACACCGGACCTGTCAGGGCATGGGGGGATGGATCGTCTGGAACCGTCTGCCGACGGAACCGATGTTTACTTCTATATCCAGCAGTTGTAAGGCTTTAGGCGTGCGCTGCCCTCAACTGATGTCCACACTATAGGGTTCAGGAATGACGAACTACTGAAGTAGCGGTAAATCTTTATTCACGTCGAGGAATTTTCCGGCAACCCGCGGGATATTGGGCGAGGAAGGCAGACGATCGTGAGCTATTCGACCATCGAGATGACGCCATCGCTCCCGCTGTCGTCTCCACTGCCGCCGCCGCCGGTCGGGTTAATGGGGGCGGGGAGGGCAGAGCTGTAGGAGAGTGATGCACTGCCTTCTACAATCAGGTCTTTGGCAACGATCGACCCGATGAACGGCGTTGATCCGGACAGCCGGACCGTGCTCTGGGGGGCGTAAATCCGCATGTAGATCGGCGACGACATGTTCAGCGTTACCTGGCCGGTGCCGGTTTGGTAGAGCGTGAACTTCCGGGCCGTTCCGTTCGTGTTGATGTTGGCGCCGCCGCCGATGGTCGCGGTGCCGCTGCAGTAGAGGGTGAGGTCGCCGGTCAGGTTGACCGTGGCGCCACCGCCGATGTTGACGCTGCTTGTCTGGTGCGTGCCCGACTGGCTCACGGTCGTGCCGTTGGCCCAGTTCACCGTCAGGTTGGGCGTGTCGTTGGGGACGGCAGGGGCAGCATAGGCGATGTCGGCCGCCATCGCGGTCTTGCTTCCCGTAATGCCGTTGCCCGGCGGATTGGGCGCCGTGCCACGATACAGCACGTCGCCGTAGATGTACTGCCCCCAGCTAAGCGAATAAGTGCCGTTACTGGCAACAGTTACGGTTCCCGATTCGCTCGCCCACCGCTTGATCTGCCCGCTGCCGCTGATCGTAACGCTGTTGGTACCGGCGACATCGGTCGAGACGCTCGAGGTCGATCCGGTGAACAGCACGATGGATTGAGCGATGACGTCGCACTCGTCGGGTCCGAGGACCTTGGCGAACATGAGCGGGATCGCGTTCCCGCGCGCCGCCGTTCGCTGGCCGACGATGCGGATTGCGTTCGGCGACCCGCCGCCGGGGGTGAAGGCCCTGGTGTTGCTGTTCCAGGTGCCCGCGACGATGTCGCCGGTCTGAAGCGTCAGCGCCATGCCGTCCACGATGTTCTGGGCGGCGGCCTGCTGGGCCTTGGTGACGTAGGTGTTGTCCGCCACGCCCGTCACCGCATACCGGGCGGCGGCGTCGACGGCGTTCTGCAGTTCAGTCTTGGCCGACTGCACGCGGCCATAGTCGACGCTGAGGGAAATGATGCTGGTCAGCGCGACGATCGCGACGATCGTGTACAGCATCGCAACGCCGTGTCGTGAAATTTTTCGGCACGGACGCGTCATTCCTACCTATTTCACCATGATCACTTTGGCCGTCGCGTGGGCGGTCACGAAGAAGCCGCCGATGTTGTTGTTCCACTCGTAGCCGTCCATCGTGCCGATATACAGGCGCGTGGCGCCGGCCGGCACGACGAACTGCTGGATTTCGCCCTGGCTGGTTCGGCCGTCGCCGATGAAGAACGGCTGTTTCAGCTTGGGCGACAGCGTCGTGAAATCGCGCGATGCCGCAGTGCTGAAATCCAGCGCGTTGGGCGTCGAGCCCTGCGTGGGCACGCTGTCGCTCAGGAACACGCCGATGACCGAGTTGATCGGCGCGTTCAGGTCGGACATGCCGTTTTCGTTGCCCTTGTAGTTGTTGACGATCCAGCTGAGATTGCCGTCGCCGCTGTACTTGGTGCTGCTGGAGGTATTGTTCGCGCCGCCGTTCACGCCGTCGAACGTGATGGTCGAGCCGGGGTTGACGGTGATCGAGCCGGCCTGGATGGGCGAGC
>JBBCIV010000145.1:0-5212 GCA_037189665.1 Phycisphaerae bacterium
ATCAGCGACGGCGTGGAAACGCTGGAGGAATACGCCTACCTCGGCCTCAGCGGCGTGATCATGCGGCTGCGCCCGGAGAACGGGGTCGACCTGACCTACGTCGGCACGCCCGGCGACGCCGGCGACCAATACGCCGGCCTGGACCGGTTCGGCCGGATCATCGACCAGAACTGGACGGACGGCTCGTCCAGCGTCGACCGCTACACCTACACGTACGATCGCAACTCGAACCGCACGAGCAAGGACAACGCGCTGCACTCGGCGTTCGACGAGGACTACACGTATGACAGCCTGAACCGCCTGACCGGCACCAATCGTGACAGCACGGCCTATCAGAACTGGAGCCTCGACGCGCTGGGCAACTCCAACTCGGTGACGACCGACAGCGTGACGGAGACCCGCACCCACAATAGCCAGAACCAGCTGACCGGCATGGGCGAGAACGAACTGACCTTTGACGCCAACGGCAACACGACGACGGATCAGCATGGGCGGACGTTGATCTACGACGCATGGAACCGCCTGGTCGAAGCGGAGGAGGACGAATCCAGCCTGATCCGCTACGAGTACGACGGCCTTGCCCGCCGGATTGAGGAAGGCTCGACCGACCAGTACTTCAGCGCCGCCTGGCAGGTGCTGGAGGAACGCGTCTCCGGCGACACGACGGTGAGTTACGCCTGGAGTCCGGTCTACGTCGATGCGATGATCGCCCGCGACCGCAACACCACCGGCGACGACACGGTATTGGAAGAGCGTTTGTACGCAATCCAAGATGCCAACTTCAACGTGACCGCCATCGCCGACACCAGCGGTGACATCGTTGAACGCTACCTGCTCGATCCGTATGGGAAGCGGACCATCCTTGATCCGAACTTTGCCCCCGACGGCGACAACACCAGCGACTTCGCGTTCATGCACGGCCATCAGGGAGGGAAGTACGATAGTGTCTTGACCAATCAGGTGCTGTTCCGCCATCGCGTGTATGACGTGGAGACGATGCGGTGGATGCAGCAGGATCCCTTAGGGTATCCTGACGGCTTGAATATCTACGTGGCTCTTGGCGACGACCCCGTAGCCAAACTTGATCCACAGGGCACTGACTTCATCGCATTGGCGGACAGGCAAGTTGGCGATGGTCCCGAAGGATTGATAAAAACTAGAATCTACTATCACTATTCATTGCAGTATTGGGTGGAGTGTTTTGGGGGGAACAACAAAAAGCTGGGCAAGGTGAAGGATATCACAGGTTTCCAACTTGGTGCTGTTGAGCTACTACCAGCGAAAGGGTTTTCTGTTTGGCAACGTTGGCCCAGTGGAATCGCTCAAGATTGGAATTGGGAGATCAATTCAGTGAAGGTTTCAGTCATTCACTACACGGATAGTTCTAAAAGATACATAAAGATCTACAGCGGCGGTTTTTTTGCGGTAGCGGCCAAATGGGCCCAGGTCCTCAATATTGCGGCAAATTACCGATTCGCGGAGCAGTCTCCTTTTACCGGTGCTTTCAAGAATTGGCCTCGTTCACACTATCAACTTTGGGGCAATAACAGTAATACATTTGTCCGTGAAGTGATGCGTCAAGCAGGGCTCACCGGCAGCCTTCCAAACAAGCACGGGGGCAATACTTTTCCGGAGCCCGTTCCGGATGACTTCCACGGTCAGGTGCCGATTCCAAGTTCGCCCGCGGCTATCCAAGATATGCAGATCAAGGGGCGACCGCGTTACCAACCTCAAGACGAACCGACTAAATTCGCTGATTGAGCGAGGAATGGTATCCATATGGCAATGCACGACAAAGCCCGTCATTCCACCACAAGAACGCCTGTTGTCACATCGACGGCCGCGGAGGCAGTTCTTGCAATATGCAGCCTAGGGCTTCAATTTATCGCCGCGCTTTTTGTAAGTGCTGTATTCGTGGACGTCGGTACAGACGACGCTTGGTCTGCAACCATAACCTTAGTGGTGATTCTGAGTCTTGTAAACGGCGCTTGGGCCACCCTTCTCATCAGGATTATCTTGGGGCCGACGGGGGCATTTCGGGCTCAGACAGTTGATGGACGTCGCAACGCGCGGGTGATAGCGATCGCGGGTTCAATCGTTGCCTACCTTCCACTTTCGTATTTTTGGTGGTTATATGTACCAATTTCCCTCATAAACGGTAGGGATTTTGACGCACTTTCGGTGTTTGGCGTAGCGATCGCGTTGGCGGCAGTTGCTCTTCTCGGAAACGTGTTGCGGTACCTCTTCTCAGTGAGCGCGGAGAATTGACGGTTCTTCCGCATCATCGCTACGATGCGGTGTTCATTTTGTGGCGTCAGTTCATGAGCCGCTGGCGAGAACGCGAATGCGCAAGAGATCGAACTTGGCCCCGCCCGCACATTTTACATTTGATCATCTTCAGCCTGTCAACGATCGCGGAGAACTGGTTCTTCCGAACATTCGATGAAACGTTCCGACGCTGCTACGCCGGCCAGCAACGAATACGTCCATTTCATGGCCCACTGGCCAGCACCCGAATTCGCAGCAGGTCGAACTTGGCGCGGCCGTACATTTTCCGCTTGATCAGTTTCAACCGGTTGTCCGCCTTGCGCGTGGTGATTCGCATCCGGCCGGAGCCTTGGAGTCGTCGTCCGTGTCGTTCCGTCCCTTCGCCAGCCGCCTGCGGGGCCGGCGGGCGCTCTGGTCGTCCCCGCGGTGTACCGCTGCGGCAGTGCAACGGCTGGTGCCCGCAGGATTTTTCCCGCTGACGCGTCCGCGGTGCGGTTGCCAGGGCAAGAAAAATCCTGCCGTCACGGCGCCCTTGCGGGCCTGTCCTTCCGGCGCTTCCGCCGTCCCCTCCGGCCGTCGCTCCTGCGGGTTCGTGTTGATCCGTCGCTTCGCTTTCTGTGAACGGATAAACACAAACCCTTTTCAAGGAGCGACTGTCATGGCGAAGAAACAATCCAACCTCAAGAACGACGCCACCAAGGCACAGCCGGTCGAGGAAATCCGCATCGGCGCGATCAAGGCCGCCATCTGGCGGAACGACGGCGAGAGCGGTGATCGCCAACCGCAGGTTCGGTTCAACGTCACCCTCCAGCGGCTCTACCGCACGGAGGACGGCCGGTGGCACAGCACCGCCAACTTCGGCCGCGACGACCTGCTGGTGCTGATGAAGGTGGCCGACGCCGCCCACACCCGCGTGATGCAGCTCATCGGCGAACAGCGCGAACAACAGCAGCAGGAACAGCCCGCCGCGTAACCCGGCGACGTTCATCTCGAATCTCTCACGAGCCCGGCCGGGCACCGTTCACCGGCCGGGTTCTTCTTTGCGCGCTCCGCGTGATGGTGTTCGACCGGTCCAGCTCGACCGCATGCAACAAGAATGCCCCGGCACCGTGGGAGGTTGCCGGGGCGAAGTGGTAGTGGATGATTCTGCCCCCGGACGTTCCCGGACGCCACGGGCGCAACTTAAGGCGGTTCGCGTGCCGGGCGCGGGCGGTCAGCCGGCGTTGGCATTCCGGCGTGTCCGCCGCAGCAGGCTGGGGCCGCCGAGGCCGATCAGCGCCAGCGACGCCGGTTCGGGCACCAGCGTCACGGTGAAGGCGGCGTGGGCGGCCGTGAAGAGCGCGCCGGAATCGATGTTGCTGTCGCGGCCGATCTCGATGGAGCCGAAATTGTTGTCGTTGACGAGGATGGGCGCGTAGCCGTTGGTCGCCGAGCGGTAGATGTCGAGGACGAACTCTACGTAGCCGTTCACGGGCGACGTGCCCTCGAACTGCGGGCCTTTCAGAACCACGTCGAACGACACATATGTGCCGAAGACGATGCGCTGCGTGTAGTTGGAGTAGTTGCCCGTCGCGTCGTCGTCGGTCAGCACGACGTTGTCGGGGAACGTGCCGCTGACCGTGCCCACGCTGGCGCCGAAGTAGTTCGCGCCATCGGTCTGAAAGTTGTTGATCGAAACGCGCTCCGCGGGCGTGCCGCTGGCCTCGCCGTGAAGCGAGAAGTGCATGAAATCCTCCTCGCCGCGGAACGCCTCGGGAATCACGCCGTGCACATGGTAGACGATGGTGGCGGCCGGGCACGAGGCCGACGCCCCGACCAGCGTCCCGACGAGCGCGGCGAACGAGACGGCGATGTTACGGAAGAGCGGCATTCTGCGAATTCCTTTCGAGGGACTTGTTCCGGGCGCCGCCCGCATGGCGAACACGCCACGCGCGGGGGCGTCAGGAGTAACGAGTCAAGCGTTCAGACGGAACGGCGGCGACGACGCAACGGTCCAGCACCGGCGACGCCAAGCAGCGCGAGAGCGGACATCCTGAACGAATCCGCGCGGAGCGGGTATGGACTGTGTGACATGATCATCTTCTTCCTGAATCCGCGAGATACAGGCGGACCCTTTCTTTTTGGGTGCGGCAGAATTGACAAGATTGTCGAAGCATCATCCCGTTGCCAGGCAGCAAATCAAGGAAGATTGCCTCCGATGACAACAACCGACGATTGCGATCGTACTTCCCGGGCGGGACTCTAGGGGAGTTGTTCCGCTTGTGCGTGCGTCCGGCTCATCCGTGCGTCGCGGTCGCCGAACCGACGCGCGACCGCCTGTTCGACACGACAACTCGACCGCGCGCAACCAAAGGCCCCGGCATCGTGGGAGATGCCGGGGCGGAGGGGAGCGGGTGATCCTGCGCCGGGGCGTTCCCGGACGCCACCGGGCGAAACTCAGGGTGTATCGCGTGCCGGGCGGCGACGCGACAGCAGCCGCCACGCGCCGGCCAGCACGATCGGCATCACCGCGGCCGGTTCAGGAACGGGCAGCGCTTGCACCGTGACGTTGTCCAAGCTCGTGCCGAACGTCGACGACTGCTCGTGCGTCCGGTTGAGGAACGTCAGCGTCGACGACGGGCCGTCGGCGACGAAATCGAACGCGTGGCGTGTCCAGGGGTCGGTCCCAATGCCGTTCCCTCCAAAGAGCAGCCCGGCCGTTGTGAAGCTGAAGTCCTGCGAGACGCCCGGCGCGGTCGCCGTGAGCGTGAACGTCTGCACGGGGGTGGACCCGTTGTAGGCCGCGGTCGTTGCCGACAGGTCGAACTCGACCCGGTAGGCTTGGCCGGGCTGGGTGTCGAACGTCTGGGCGATGCCACCGAGCCGGTCGCCGTACTGAAGGGTCACGAACTGGTTGCCGTCACTCGCGTGAGCGTCGAACAGGCCGAACGACCGAATCAGCGGA
>JBBCIV010000146.1:0-24947 GCA_037189665.1 Phycisphaerae bacterium
GCCGAATATCCAGGACGGAGTAAGACGATAAATCATCCCAAAGGCGATAAACGGATTCGAATCGTTTATGGTCCATTCCTGCTTATTAACAAAGAACCGCTCGTACGAGTAGTCCCCAGTCCATAGCGGCAGGCGTTCAGATGCCTTGGATCAGACCTCAATCGTCCGGGCCTGTAAGTGCTGGCGTGATCCACGCTAGCTGTGGGCAAGATAAATTGTTTTCGTCGGCGGTGGGGGGCATCGCACATCCGTCGTGATGTCAGAGGAACGATGGCAGCGAGCAATCACGTTCGAATTCAATGCGACTTTCCACGCAAAGATCCGCGGGGCAAGGCTGATGGTCGTAGAGGGCTTTCATTTCGTACCGTAGGCGGGCGGTGAATCGTCGTCACTGCCGCGCGCAAAGGTTGCAGGGCATGAAAAGAAAACCGGGCGAGGCTATCTCGCCCGGTTTTTTGCTTGGTGTGTCGTCATCGTGAAGTGAAGATGTCTGCCCGGTCGCCGTGACCGCGTCCTGCTGACGGAAGGAAATCCCGGCTTCAAGACCGGTCGATTCAGAAGATCTATTCCGTGATCCACAAGGCCGAGTGCAATGGCCCGGCGGTCGGACTGACGCAACTTAGCTCAGACGCACCAGCAACCGTAACACGGATGGGCCCGGACGATCCCGTGGATCGACTCGATCCATTTCCCCTCATCAACGCTGTGCATCCAGAACGCCGGCCAGGTGTCTCGCATGCCTGACGTTTTGACCTCTATCACCGTGCCTGAGATAGCTCTTTTCGCCCCCTGAGACGTGTAGCTCTTTATGGCATGGTCGTTCCAAGCAGATGTGGAACATCGAGAAGGTAGGGCCAGGACGTCTGGCCCTTACTGAAAACGTCCACCATCCCTAAATATTGTATGGCGATGTGGGCAAATAATATACATAAGAAGAAAATTATATAAATAAGTGACAATTGATCTACATAAAATGACACAGATTATCAATTTTCATGTGAGTCCTGTTATTCGCTGAAAACCAGGGACATTTCTCATAGGTCGTATAAGGGACACCTGCAATAACTGATACGTAGAAGACTTATGCACGTCAAAATACCAGCCAAATACCTCAGAATATCGATCGTGCTCGCACGGAAAATGAATGAAAGTATCTTTGATCTGGAAAATATTCCGAAAATATCCTTGGCGCAGATTTGATGTGTTTATTAGCATTGCCATGCCCATTGCGGAGGCGCGATTACACTTTTCGAAGGGACGGAGTCCATGAAGCGTCAATCGAAGTTCCGCCGTATTTCTCTGCGTTTCAACCCAGATCAAGTACGATCGTATGTGATTGAAGCGTTGGAGGACCGTACGCTGCTGTCGGTGTATTACGTAAATTGGGCGACTGGGTCAGATACATCGAACAACGGTCTTTCCAGTGGCGCACCCTTTCGAACCATCCAGAAAGCCCTGAACGCCGCGCATACCGATCCTTCGGCGACCAAGGTTGAAGTTGCGGAAGGCGTATACCGCATTGCAGATACTCTATATGTCAAACGCGGGGGCAGCTCAACGACACCGTTTGTTCTCGCCGCCGCAGATGATCAAATAGTAACGATCAAGGGATCAATCAACACCACTGCATCTAGTTGGTCGCAACACCCGAATTACAATGCAACGTCCTACCCTGTTTGGAAATGGAATGGCGTTTGGCCGCGTGATTTTAATTCGTCAACCGATTATTTCTCAAGGAATCAGTTTTTTTACGATAATGTTCAGTATCAGGAGGTCAACGATAAGAACGCACTGACGGCCGGCACCTTCTATGTGCAGAACATTGCATCCGATTCGGATACGACGACTAACCGAGAAGTCTTTATCTGGTCGCCTGAAGCGAGCGGCGCTCAACCGGTCAACAGCAAAGTTGAGGGAACCATCAAAGGAAAGCCACTGTTGCAGATTGATGACGACAATCCGTCGACTAGCAACCGGATTGAATACGTAACGATTCGCGGCCTGAAATTCGAACATAACGCGAACGAGGCACAAGCCGATAATGCGACAGTGCAGGTGATCAATGCTGACCATATTGTGTTGGACGACATCAATGTCAGCAATGTGATGGGCACGGGCCTCGGTATCAAGAATGCGAATGACGTGCTAGTCACCAACTCCACGTTCAACAACAACGGACAGCAAGGGATTAATACGTCAAAAGTTACTGGTCTTGTCCTCGATGGAAATACGACCAACAACAGCAACAACCTGAACAAGCGTTGGGGCTACGCGGACACGACGGCTAATGGCCGTTTCGATCCTGACACCGAAGTCTGGAGCAGAGGAGCATTGGGCGCTAATATCATCCCAAAAGTGTACGCCCAGTCTTTTGAAGCAGGTGGCTTTAAGATCTCTGAGTCCATTGACGTCATCGTAAAGAATCACATGGCAGCCGGAAATTATGGCGCGGGCTTGTGGTTTGACGTGTTCTGCGATCAGGTTACCGTCGCGAATAACACTGCCTTCGGAAATACACGAGGCATTCACTACGAGATTTCGACTCGGGCAAATATCTTCGGAAATGTCGTCTACTCGAACGAGCCCAGCAATTATAATGGCGGGGTCGGAGTATTCGACGCAAGCAATTACGGCATTGGTATATTCATCGCCGCCGCTGCGTTCAACAACGTTTACAATAACACCGTATTTAACAACGGCAGTAGAGGCATTTACGTCAAGGCTGAGACGTTCGACGAAGACTTGCGTGATTCAAACAATAAATACATTGGTATCCGAACCGACCCTGAGGGTAACGAATACAATTCGTTGGGGAATAAGGTCTACAACAATATCGTTAGCAACAACGCGTTGCACGATTTCAATAGCACGGGCAACAATGTCGGAATCCAGTTCCAGCTAGATCTCGCGACCGCGACATTCGATCTCGATACGCTGGACTACGACGGGAAAGGCTTGGGGCTCGATTATCCGGCGGTCGCTTACAACGTAGCGCAGAACAATCTGTTTCACGGATCGATTGCGAACGGAAAATTCTTCGCGACGGATGAATGGGACGCAATAGGAGACGGGAACTACGCGGTCGATACCAGCCGCAGAACCTCCAATGAGTCTACCTGGCAAGGGTGGACCGATACCGATGACGTCGGAACCCTGACGGGCGACAGGGATTCCATTTTCTTCGAGAATCCTTATCTAATTCTGAACAATGGCAAGTTCATCAGTGTGGGTGCGCAAAGCGCCGCACTTGATAAAGGTTTGAATGTTACAGCCTTAAACGAATACGACGGTTTAGAACTGCCGCCGCTGTTCAACAGCGATTTTCACGGAACGCCACGCCCGTCCGGCATCGCAATCGATATCGGGGCTACCGAAATGCTGACGAAAGAGGCAACCGCAACGATCTCTGGTTCGTCCGGCGATACATATCGACTCATTAACGAAAGCGGCGCCAGTGGTGGACAGAGCGCTATCTTCGAATCCAATGCTATCGGCGACTACGTCATCTTTTCGCTCAACAACATCGAGGCCCGGGAATACGAGATCTGGGTTAAGGGTAAAACTGGCTCCAACCGCGGAACGTACCAACTTGGTATCTCCGGGTCGCTTGGTGGTACTTATGACCCGAAAGGCACTGATAGTCAATTCCATAGCAGTAGCTGGGACTACACCTATAAACACATTGGCAATGTCACATTTAGTTCCAGCGGAACTAAGTATTTCCGTTTCTTGATCACCGGCAAGGATGCGCTTGGCACAGACTATTGGCTGGGCATCGATAACTTCCGGCTTCAGCCGGTTTGATGGATCGCCCGGTGCCGCGTGCAAAACCTTCGTGGCGTGTCCACGGCCGCTATGTGTGATCTGTTCGTGATCTGCCATGGAGCGGCATGCCGGTGTGATTTGCTTCACGACACGCCGGTTCTTCTCCTGCGACAACGCCGACTGCACGCGATGGGTGCTTGCAGAGCAACTGCCGAATCAGCGGCCGCGTGAGCCGCAACTTCCAGCCGACTGTCAATTTACGCTCATGTTGTGGTTCGTACAACGAGAACCGGACTGAGCAATATGACTACAGCCTGCTGCTTAAGGATAGGCGGAGGCGAGATTATCAGCGGCGTAATAGCGATGGTCGATATCTCAGAATGGATAGGTAGGCGTTGGGAGCAACGAATATCGATGCATGGCGAGTACCGTACCGGTGAGGATTGGCTATTGTACGGGCGACATAGAGAAAATGGAGTTCAATTTCCGTTGGCTCCATTCAAATCGATTTGTAAGGCTGGCGTCGTAGTGGCAAGAGGCGTCGTACGCGATGACTCGGACGATCGAGATCGGCCTGCTCACCGCCGCTGGTGAGCCCGCACCACCAAAGCCGCAGCGGGATTGGTACATGCTGCTTTGAATAGAACGGAATCGTCTACAACACTGGTCCGAGCATCCCGATCGCGTTATTCCAAAACCATCGCGAAACCGGCCACGCATCGACGGTCGCCCGTTCGATCGCAGTTGACGACGCGAGATAATGATCCTGCCGTTCGCGCACCGCTGCGGTGAACGCCGCATCCGCGACGAGGATATTGTTCTCGTAATTCAGGTCGAAGCTGCGGCGATCCATGTTCGCCGAGCCGATCATCGCGATCTCGCCGTCGATCGCCATTGTCTTGGCGTGCAACAGCCCGCCGACATATTCGTGAATCTTCACGCCAGCATCGAGGAGGTCGGCGTAGTAACTTCAGCTGGCGGCGGCGACGATTCATGAGTCGTTTCGCGCCGGAAAGACGATCGTCGTCGCCACGCCACGACGAGCGGCGCTGTACAGCGCCGCACGCATTGCCTCGGTCGGCACATAGTACGGCGTCGTTGCGACCAACTCGCGATTCGCTGAGTACATCAGAAGTTCGAACACTTCCGGCATGGCCGAGTTGCGAATCGTCGGTCCGGTGCCGAATGTCATTGCCGTGAAGCCCGGCAGAAAATCCCGGAGTGGGCGGCGAAGGATCTGGTCGATGTCATCATCCACCTATGCCATCCAATCACGCGCGAAGGGGTACTGATTCTGGCGCGCGACCGGTCCTTCGAAACGGAAGATGATGTCCACCCACGGGGCGAACTTCGCTTTCACACGAAACGACGCGTCGGCGCAGTTCTGGCTGCCACAGTAAGTGATCGCGCAGGTCGATGCGACCGTGCCGCGGCTTGAGCAGCAGCGGCCCGATCGTCAGCGACGTCGCCAGCCGCACGCCGGCGTCGCGCATCTGCGTCCACAGTTCGGATTTGATCAGCCCGCGCGAGCCCAGGTCATCCACCAGCGCGCGACAGACCACGCCGCGTCGGGCGGCGCGCATCAATGCGTCCGCCATTTTTCGGCCGTTATTGTCCGTCAACCAAATGTAGAACACGAGATGCACATGGTCGGTCGCAGCGTCGATGTCAGCCACCATCGAGTCGATCGACGCATCGGAATCCGCCATGATCCGTGCCGAGTTCCCGCCGACTACTTCAAGGCCGTTGATCGACCCCGCCACGCGAAACAGCGGCGTCGTCCGCTCCGATAAGGTCGGCAGCACGTTTGGCGCATCGATCCTGGCGTCTGATCCACGCGTGGCATGCGCGCCAGCACCTGTCGATCGCGTGTTGCCAACCTTCGCCCGACACTCGTCTCGCCCAGCAGCGGATACGCGATGATTCCCACGACCGGCTTCGCCACGACCACCGCCACCCACGCGATGCGCGATGCCGGCTCCCGATGCCGCTGTAGCAGGATGCGGACAACCAGCATCGACTGAATCAAGATGTGAAGCAGCGCGGAACCAGTCGAAGTGAAATCATGGGATTCTATCCGCCAACGGTTTCGAGAAACGTCGCCGATGGGGCGAAGAAGAGGCTGCCGGTGACGGCGCGGCTGAAGTCGAGGAGGCGGTCGTAGTTGCCGGGCGGGCAGCCGATGAACATGTTGGTCAGCATCTGCTCGGTGATGCGCGGCGTGCGGCAGTAGCCGATGAAATACGTGCCGAACTCGCCGCGGCCGGGCTGGCCGAAGGGCATGTTGTCGCGCAGGATCTTCTGCTCCTTCCCGTTCTCTTCGATTGTTGTCAGGGCGTTGTGTGCGTTGGTCGGTTTCACGTCGTCGGCGAGTTCGATGTTGTTCGCTTTCTTTCGGCCGATGATGCGTTCCTGCTGTTCAACGGTCAAAGCATTCCACGCGGCGAGGTCGTGCAGGTATTTCTGGATGATGACGTAACTGCCGCCGGTGAAGGCTGGGTCTTCATCGCCGACGAGGGCGGCATTGAATGCCGCTTCGTCGCGTGGATTCTCGGTGCCGTCGACGAAGCCGAGCAAGTCGCGCTCGTCGAAGTAACGGAATCCGTGCGTTTCATCAACGACGTTCACCGCGCCGCTGATGCGATCCATGATCTGCGTGACCATCTCGAAGCACATGTCCATTCGCTTGGCGCGAATGTGGAAGAGCAGGTCGGCCGGCGTTGCGGGTGCGAAGCGATTGCCGGAGCGAATTTCGCGAAAGGGGTGAAGCTCCGCAGGGCGAGCGCTGCCGAAGAGCTTATCCCAAGCGACGGCTCCGAACGCCGACACGCACGACAGCCCGGCGGCGCTGTGACGGAAATCGACGGAACGGTAGATGCCGGGCAGGTCGACGATGAAGTTGCGCACGGCGGCGATGCTATCGACGTCTGGTTTGATGCAAGCGACGAGGAAGATGGCACTGCTGGTCAGCGGTGCGAGCACCGGCTGTGGGATCGGCGGGTGCTTCGGCTTGTTGATCGTTGCCACAGGAGGACCTTCCTTCAAGTTTCATGAAGATTCAATATCGGCAGTTTATTATCGGAGTGACGCGGCAGATCGAGGCATGGTCAGCAATCGGATACCGTCCTCAACTTCCGGACCGATTCCGCAGACACTGGCGATGAAAAATTCTACTGGCATCCCGCTGGCTCCGTTGTCCGAGACGGGAAGCCCTTCAACGAGATAGTTGCGTCCGTCGATGGAACTGAGAACGTGAGCGATGACGTAGGGCTTTTTCATTTAAGGATTCTCGCATTCATGATGATACAACTTCTCGTCTTCAAGGTCGCAGCAATGCCTTGATCGCCCGGCGTTCGTCCATCGCCTTGTAGCCTTCGGCGACCTGTTCGATCGGCAGCGTCAGGTCGAACACCTGGCCGGGGTCGATCTTCCGCTTCAGGACGAAGTCGATCAGGTGTGGCAGGTAGCGACGGACCGGGGCGGGGCCGCCGTGCAGGTGGACGTGGGAGAAGAACAGGTCCTGTCCGTCGAGCTTCATCGCGTGCGGCACGCCAACGAAGGAGGCGTGTCCGTCGGGGCGCGTGCAGTGGATGGCTTGCAACATCGATTGCTCGGTGCCGACGCATTCCAGCACGGAATCCGCGCCGACGCCTTTTGTCATGTCCTTGATGACCTTCACACCGTCGTCGCCGCGCTCGGTGACGAGGTCGGTCGCGCTGAACGCGACGGCGAGCTTCTGCCGCTGCTCGTGGCGGCTCATCATGATGATGCGTTCCGCGCCCATCTGTTTGGCGGAGAGCGCGCCGAGCAGGCCCATCGTGCCGTCGCCGACGACCACGACCGTTGCGCCCGGTTTTACATTGGCGGCGTTGGCGGCGAACCAGCCGGTGCCCAGCACGTCGGAGGTCGTGAGCAGGCTGGGGATCAGGTCGTCGTCGGGCCGGTCCGGCGTCGGCACGAGTGTGCCGTCCGCGTGCGCCACGCGCTGGAACGGCGCCTGAGCCTTCGACACCCACTCGCGTTGTGCGCAGGACGACTGGTAGCCGAACTTGCAGTGTGGGCAGGTGTTGAGCGGATCGTCGACAACCCGCCGTGTCCGACATTTCATGTATACTGTCGTCCATGCGGCAGGGCGCGATCTGGGACGACGAGGCCGACCGGCGATACGACACGCCTGGCGAGGGGATGTTCGCGGCGAAGGTGCTAGGGCCGACGGTGGATCGGCTGGCCGAGCTTGCCGGCGGTGGCGCGGCGCTGGAGTTTGCGATCGGCACGGGCCGCGTCGCCGTGCCGATCGCGGAGCGCCCCCGTCGCGGGCATCGAGTTGTCCCGCTCGATGATCGGCCAGTTGCACAGGTTCGGGTACGAACCTGTACCCCGCGCCTACTCGCCATCGATCGCGTTCCGTAGCCAAACGGCTCGAAAGAACAAGATGCAGGGGTCCGCTGGTCCGCTTGCGGACCCTGCTCACGACTCAATACTCGCGGCTCACTTGCACAGTTCGGCGAATTGTTCGAGCTGCGTGTAGTCGCCTTCCCAAGTCGTGTACATGTAGCCGACCACGGAAGAATCGCCTTTGGTCGATTGCAGCCAGACACGGGTCGAGTCGAGCGACGGGTCATCGTAGTACGCCGCGATGAGTTGCCGATGCCCGCGGCCGCGGAAAAAGGCCAGCGAATCGTCGCGCCGGTCGTGGTTCCAGTTCACGATGACGGTCTGCGGGCTCAGCCCCGTCCACGCGCCGGCAAAGTCGCCGCGGACGAGGTAGTAATCGGCGACGGCGTTGTGGTGCGGGTCGAACATGTCGCTCCAGATGTACGCACGCCTGCCCTCCAACATCCCCTCGCATGCCCGCGCGTTGTCGGCCAGCAGTTCGCCGGCGCTGAGATGGCGATCGACGCAGAGGCGGCAGGTGTTCCAGACACGGATTTCGTCGTGGTTCATCATGTAGCCCGCGGCACCGAACGCCGCGTCCACCCGCTTGAACTGGTCTGCCAGGGCCGCCAGCGTTTGCTTTTCGCTCGGGCAAATCTCCACCTGCCCGTTGAAGATGATCGGCGGGTAATACCAACTCGCCCGCAGCTTCGTGCCCTCGGCCAGCTTCGTCCCGATCGACGGCGGTCGATGCCAAACCGTGTATTCGCCCGGCCACGGCTGGTTGCCCAGCAGCGGATCGACAACCTCATCCACCATCCCCGCGGGCACGGGTTGGCCGGCTTCATCAACAAGCGCCACCGGCGTGCCCTCGCGCCGCAGCACGTTGACGAACGCCACCTCTTCAACATACCCGTCTCGCCACTGCAACCGCCCGCGGGCGGCATCCCAGACGCCGAAATAGACACGGACCTCGGCGTGGTCGCCGGTGTTGAAAACGACGTGGTGTTCGGCCCAGTCCTGGGTCCTCTTGACGCCCAGATAGCTGTAGCTAAGCACCGTTTCTTCACCGGCCAGAACCTTCACCTCGGGCCGGCCGGTGTAGCCGTCGGTCTTGACCTTCACGCCGACGTGAAAGCAGCGATTTTTCGGCAGCTTGAGCGTGTGGACGAACCTCGCGTGGGCCGGGTTGTCGGCGACGGCCATCACACCGCCTTCCGTTGGCCGAACGGCATCGTCGGCCCACGACGGTTCGCCCAGCCGGATCGGTTCGGCGTCAACCACGAGCTTCCCATCCTTCACGACCAACGGCGTGTCGAGCACGGGCACCCCTTCCGCGAGGTTCGGGTTGTGCCCGAGCAGGGGATTGGAATGGCCGACATCGAACACCGCCGGCACCAGTTCGAGCCGGTCTCGCACGGCCAGCTTCTTCACTCGGTCGACATTGCGGAAATAGCGGTCGGTCATCTCGCCCAGCCGGGCGAATTTGTAGTCGCCAAGCATGACGTGCGTATAGCCGGCTTTTTGCGCGCGGGCGAACAAGGCGTCGAGCTTGTCGATGTTGGCGTCGACCAACAGGTTGGTCGAACAATACAGCCATAATTCACCGGCCGCGCATGGCATTGCGAGACCCATGATCATCAGCACCGAGAGCAATATGCGCCGCATGTCGTTCGCCTTTCCGTGGGAAATGATGGCCGGCCATCCTACCAACCATGACGGCTGGCGCTCAAACACGTTTGCGGCACACGTTTCAACTCGCGCGGTGCCGTTTTTAACTCATACAACGCGCAATCGGCCGATCCAACGGCGCAGTTGGATCATTCACTTGCACAAGCGAATGACCTGTTTGCGCTGTTGGACGGCGCGCCGGCTTCCGTGCCGCCGATCGTTCTCTTGCGATCGTCTCAACTTGCGGGTGGAATGCCCCTTATGGCTGTTTCCGAAGAAGCAGCCTTCCGACGTTGTCCTGCGCGTGCGCAAGTGAATAGTAGTTAGCTGGCCTATCGTTCCCATCGCGTAGATGGGGGTTCAAATGTCGTCAGGCACGTTTCCTCCGACGCTCGTTGTGATCTGTGGTCTTCCCGGTTCGGGTAAGACGACGCATGCCCGGCGTCTCGAACAGGAGATGTCCGCCGTGAGGTTCTGCCCGGACGAGTGGATGCGGGAGATAGGGATCGACCTGTACGATTCGGAACGACGGGATCGTGTGGAGCGGTTTCAATGGACCCAGGCGAAGCGGCTGCTGGCGCTGGGCCAATCGGTGCTGATCGAATGGGGCACGTGGGGCCGTTCCGAGCGTGACCGGCTGCGGGAAGAAGGCCGGGCCGCCGGGGCACGCGTTGAACTGCATTACCTGACGGCGCCGCTGGACGTGCTGTTCGATCGCATTCAACGCCGCGCGATGGAGAATCCGCCCATCACCCGCGATGACATTGAACGCTGGGCGCGTTGCATGCAGCCCCCGGACGCCGAGGAAATGAGTCTGTTCGATCGGGCGAACACCTTCGATCAATCATGAGCGAAGTGCCGGGGCAGCAGATCTCGGCTATCGCGCTGTGAATCATGACGGCAAACGCCGGTCGGTGAACGGAAGAGTAAAGTGGCTATATGACCAAGGCATCAAAGTCGACCGACACGAACCGAACCATCGCCGGCAAGAAGGAAGGGCTCTGGATCACCTTCTACGCCGACGGCGCCAAGCGCAGCGAAGGCGCCTACCAGGCCGGCGAGAAGCACGGCAAGTGGGTGCAATACCACAAGACCGGCAAGCCCGCGTCGGAAGCCACCTTCCACCGGGGCAAGTACGTCGGCCGATACCGCGCGTTTCATGAGGACGGCAAGCTGCAGATGGAAGGCCATTACAATCCCTTTCGCGGCAACTCGGCCGACGGGACCAAGGAGGGGGAATTCAAGTACTATAACCGCGACGGCAAGACCGTCTGGCGGATCATCACCTACAAGCGCGGCTCGCGCACCAAGCCCGATGAACTATTGGCGGCGAAGGACTATTAAAGGCCGGGTAGCACAGGTTCATACCCGAATCTGTATTGGGTTGTGTGGAAAACGAGCCGCGTCATTCGTCAAATCACCGCGAAATATCGCTGCGAAGCAAAGACACAGGATTCGAGTACGAACCTATGCCACCCGTCATTCGATTTCGAAGGTGACAGAGACATTGCCTGCCCCGACCGCCTCGGCCAATCCTGCGGGGTCGTCGAGCTTGCCGAGCCGCGTGTAGCTGTAGGAACTGCGGAAGGTCTCGTAGAAAAGGACGAGCGTGTCGTCGCCCCAGAGCAGCAGGTCGCCGGCGCGGATCGTGCCGGGCTTGAACGGGTCGGTCGGGAGGCGATCGGGCAGGCGGGCGTGTTTCTCGTTGGCGTTCAGGTCGGGCATGTCGAGCGTCAGCGGGAGCATTTGCCGGAACTTCGCCGTCGCCGGGTTGTCGTCGAGCGTGGCGGTGAACGTCTTGGCGCCGATGGTGATTTTCATTTTGTTCTCCGCGGCATCACGGGTGGTTGGGGATTGATCGCTGGCCCAGGCGGAGGCGGGTTTCGCGGCGCCACGGTCGTCGGCGTCACAGGCCATCGCACCGATGGACACGGCTGTCACGCACGAACCGAAAAACATGGCGGTGATGTTCTTCATCAATGCACTTCTCCGAGATTGGAATGATACAGGATGATCCTGATCGTCGCAGCGGACGCGGAGGCCAAACGTTTTGTCGGTCATGGGATGGCTTTAAGCATCTTCGCGGGGATTCCGCCCACGATGGTGTTCGCGGGAACGTCCTTGGTGACGACCGCGCCGGCTGCCACGATGGCGTTTTCGCCGATGGTCACGCCCTGCATGATCGTGGCGCTCGCGCCGATCCACGCGTTCCGCTTGACATGAATCGGCGCCGCCGTCAGCGAGTGCCGGTGTTCCGGCGAAACGGGGTGACCCTCGGTGAGCAGGCTGACCTTCGGCGCGATGAAGACGCCGTCTTCGATCGTGATCCCGCCGAAATCCAGAAATACGCAGTCGAAGTTGATGAAGACGTTTTTCTCGATCGTCGTATGCTTCCCGTAATTGATGTGGAACGGCGGAAAGATCGCGCTGCTCGCGTCGATTTTTCTGCCCGTGATCTGGCTCAGCAAGGCGCGCATCTCTTCCGGGTCGGTGGACTGGTTCAGCCGCAGGAGCAATCGCTTCGTGGCAAACGAGGCGTCGCGAAGCTTGTGGTATTCGGGGTCGTTGAAAGGAACGGTCTGGCCGCTGCGAAGCCGCGCGAAGATGTCGGTCGTTTGTTGCATGGGGCTGATCAGCGCATTTTCAGTTCAGGTGATCGCGCAGCTCCACGGCTACGCAGCGGCCGCGAACCCGGGCATCAAAGCGCCTGCACCGGATTTTTCGCGGCGCCGGGGATGGCGGTGTCTTCGCCGCGCCGGCGCCATTGGGCGAGGTCGCGGCTACGCGAGGCCGCGGCGCTTTCCCATAACTGGTAGGCGTCTTCGCCCAGCATCAGGCGCACGGGGGCGGTGTCGCTTTCCACCATGTCGATGAGGACTTGCATGCCTTTGACCGGATCGCCCATCTGCCGGCCGTCCTGGCTGGCGAAGTATTCGTCCAGGCCGGCGTCCATCGCCGCGTAGTCGGCGATTTTCCCGGCGGCCCGCATCGCTGCGGCCCCCGCGAAGCTGGTGCGAAACGCGCCCGGCTCGACCAGCGTCACGCGCACGCCGAAGGGCTTCACCTCGTGGTGAAGCGCTTCGGTGAAGCCTTCGAGCGCGAACTTCGAGGCGTTGTACAGCCCGTTGCCGGGGAAGGCGACGAGGCCGGCGATGCTGGTCAGGTTGAGGATGTGCCCGGATTTTCGGGCGCGCATCTGCGGCAACACTTCGCGCGACAACTCGGCGGCGGCGAAGAAGTTCAGTTCCATGTTGGCGCGGATTTGATCGGAGGTGAACTCCTCCAGCGCGCCGTAAGCCCCCGCCCCGGCGATGTTGGCGAGCACGTCGATCCGGCCGAACTTCTCGTTCGCGGCCTTGAGCGCCGCAGCGCGCCCCGCGGCGTCGGTCACGTCCAGCTTGAGTGCCAGAGCACGCTCCCCATGCCCGGCGGCGATGGCTTGCAGCGGCTCCAGACGGCGTGCGGTCAGCACGACGCCGTCCCCTTTGGCCAACAGCATTTCAGCCAGCGTTTTCCCAAACCCGGACGATGCGCCGGTGATGAACCATACTTTCATGAGGCGTCTCCTTGTGGAATGAATTCAAGCGAAAGCGTCGATGCCGGTCAATGCTCTGCCGTGGCGTCACAAGTCCTCGGCGAGAAACTCGGTTTCGCTGAAGCAACGCAGGTGAGCCTTGATGAGTTGGGTCATCGAAAGTTCTTTTCGTATCGACAGAACTTTAGCCGGGCCTGCCGAACAGGCGATATGACGAACTTCCGAGATGATTGAACGTTCCTCCAAAACCTCCAACCCGATCGCCACGGGAAGCAGCGCTTATGTCATCCGCGACCATCTGGCGCCGGGCTGTGCCAACCATCGACGGAATCGTGTAAATTCCACCCGATGGCTTCGCGGGAAGACCTCTTCGCGTTGTGGGACACGCTGGCCGCCGCGCCGGCGTCCGGGATCGACGCGACGTGTCGGCATCTGCTGACGACGCTCTGCGGCTGGCTCGGCGCCGACAACGCCGCGTGGCTCGGCGCCGTTCGATTGCTCGACGGGATCGCCGCGACGCGCGACGCCTTGAACGGCTGGCGGGTTAAGACGATCACGTTCCTGCATCCGCCTCAAGCACAGGAGGCGCTGCTGGCCCAGAAGATCCTCGCCGACAAGGCCCCCGTGCCGCCGGGCATGCCGAGCGTCGCGACGGCGAAACTCAGCGGCGCGTTCCGCATCCATCGTCTGCACGACGGGTTCATCGACCTCGACGCGTACCGGCAGACCGATCACTTCCGTGCGTACCACGAGGCGTTCGGCGTGGACGACCGGCTGTGGGTCGCCTCGCCGATCAACCCGCAAACCGAGTCGTACTTCGTCTTCGATAAACGCCGCACGCCGTCGCGCTTCACCGAAGCCGACGCCGAGCTGGCCGGCGAGACGATCCGCGGATTGACATGGTTCCAGCGTCAACTGCTGTATAGCCACGGCCTGCTCGTCGCCGAAAGCCCGCTCACGCCGACGGAGCGGCAGGTGGTGCAACTGCTCCTGACCGACAAGTCGGAAAAGGAAATCGCGTCCGACCTCGGCCAAAGCCCGCACACGACGCACGATCACGTGAAGGAGATTTACCGCAAGTTCAACGTGAACGGCCGCGCGGCGCTGATGGCCGTCTGGCTGTCACACCACTGAACGCCATCGCCGCCCGGCCCCGGCGATTCCGCCCCATCCCCGCTCGTATGACGACAGGACCTCAGCCGCTCGCCCGATCGGATCGGCCGACCCTACGCCGCCTCCAGCAGCTTTGCCCCGCAGGTGTTCACGCTACGTGTGTTCACACTGTGTGTGTTCACGCTTTGCGTGCGCATCGCGCCGATGTTCGCCGCGTCGATGACCTCGATGCGCGTTTGATCGCCGATCATCCGCGACACGTCGTACTTCCCGTTCGATAGCGCGGGCGGGGCGCTGTTGTATTGCTCCAGATACCGGTCGCGCAGCTCGCGGGCTTTCGCAGCCAATGCGGGATCGTTCTTCTTGACGCGCTTCGGCTTGGCGGGTTTCTCGATCTCGCCCTCGGCGGGTTTGGGTTTGCCGAAGAACAATCCACCGCTCGGACGAGGTGGAGCGGATGTCTTCCGCTCGCGAAGCTTCGATTCGCCCGGCTCGTTCATCGCCGGCAACGCGCGTTCCGCCGGCACGGTGGGCACACCTGCGGTGGGCAATAGTCGCGGCAGTTCATCCTGCCACGTCATGCCCGGCGGGATGGGCAGCGCGATGCGGGCCGCGTCCATCAACCCGCCGCTGGTTTCGCTGGGGAACCACCACGGTGTTTGCGTGTCGCCGGCGCGAATGCGCTTCTGCCAGAAGATGTGGATGCGGGATTTCTTCTCGCTGCCCGCGCGGAACGCCAGCGGTACGAACCCCATCGATTCCCAGAACCGATTGGCCTCGATGTCCTGCGCGCACCAGCAGCAATAGAGCTTGCAGCCGTACGCGCTTTGCTCGAACTGCGTTTTCAACAGATTCGCGGCGACGAGCGACCGTCTATAGTTTTTCGCCACGCACATCTGGAAGATCACGCCGAGTTCGTCGCGGTGCTTGTAGCGGTCGTTGCCAATCAGGTAGCCGACGGGCGATGTAGCTGCGACGCCTGCGTCGCCCCTTTCCGTATTGTCGTCCGGCGCTCGAATGGGCGACGCAGGCGTCGCAGCTACCGCCACCAGCACATGCCCGAGTTTGACCTTCCCCTCCAATGTCGGGCGATTCATGAAACCAAGCTGCTTGCTGTTCTGCTTCTGGAGCGAATCGATGAAGTCGATGTCGGCGTCGGTGCCCGGTCGCACGCGGATGTCCACGCGCGGCGCAGGAAGTACCACTGGCGCTGAATCCGAAAGAATGATGTCCGCCATCACGCACCTCGCAGAAAGAGAGAATCGCGGCGGCCCGCGAAGGGCAAGCCCTCTCGCTTCGACGCGCCGCGATCCGTGTTCACTGGTCACTGACAACTAACAACTGACCGCCGGCCACGTCCTCACGCGGCCTTTCTGATCTTCATCGCGCTCGGCAGCGCGTTCGTCGCGGCGAGGTTGATGCGGACGGGGTCCGCCGCCTGCCCGCTGACCTTTCGGCCGTTGAACCAGAACGCGGTGATCCACGCCGTGCAGGCCGACTCGACCGCGTCGAGCGTGAGCGTGACCTTCGTCCGGCCGGTGCCCGTCTCGAACGTCCACCCGTTCGCGGTCGCCGGCGGCTGCTCGCCGTAGTACACGAACACGTTCGCGCCGCTCACGCCCGCGGGCTTGCCCTTGATCCTCTTGCTCTGCTGCAAGTTGACCGTCACCTCGCGGCCGTCGATCGATTCCACCCTGACGAACGGCGTGCCCGGAACGGGCGACGGCGTCGGCCTCTTGTCGCGCACGGTGATCTTGAGTTCGCGCCGCTTCTCGTCCGTCATCTCCGGCCAGGCCTGGATGACGTCCACCAGCGACCGCGTCGCGGCGATGAGCGCCTTCTTCGCGTCGTTCTTCGCCACGATGTTCGGCGGCGTGCGCGTCACCGGGTTCTGCACCTTGTTGTACGCGTTGACGAACGTGGTGCGCTTGGCCTGGTACTGCGTGGCTTGCGCCGCGACCAAACCATAATGGGTCGGATTCGCGTTGATGTTGGTATTGAACTCGCCCGTCCAGGTGACGAGCTTGGCCTCTTCGCGGGGCAGGTAATTCGACGCCATGACAGTTCTCCTGCATTGCGTGGAAGGCGAGCCTTGCGGGCAAGCCTTGCGGACAAGCCCTTCCACGGCGTCGTGGCCACCTGCCAGCACGAACATCACCGGCGCGTCACGACGTGTCTGTAGCGGACAACCCTGAATCGCAACAATGCAGATTCACTCGATCCGCTGCTGGCATAATTCGGCGATCACGACGAACGACTTAACCGGCAAATCCACTGCAACCATTCATTTTCCCCAGATACAAAAACGACGCCGGCGCGATCCTCAACCCGTCCCGCCCAATCATTCCGTCGATCTGACGCATTCAAGGCGCCCGTCCGCGAAAATCGCCGCGCACCGCATCAGGAACCGCCGACGCAACCCGCGATGCCGCACGGCGCCGCTTCAATGCCGCACCGCATCACGTCAGTGCCGCACGGCACCGCGGCAGATTCACACGGCACCGCGCCGGTGCCGCACGGCACAACGGCAGATTCCCACGGCACCGACGCCGGTTTCCATGTCACCCAGTTCATGCCGCACGGCACGATGGCCGCTCCGGGCGACGCCATGCCGGTTCCGTGCCGTGTGCATGGAGGAATGAGCGTCAACACCGGTCGAGTGCGACCCGTGGCATCCGGCGGGCGCGACGGACGCCTGCGCCTCCCGACTTTTTCTTGCTGTTTCCCGCACCGCCTGCTGGAATACGCCTTGCCGCCGTTTCCGAAGAAACGGCGTTCCGACTTGATCCGGCGCGAGCGCGGGATCATGGTAGCTATCTCCCTCAGTGAGGTTTGCAATGACAGCAATCCCGAAGGTGATCCCGAAAGCGGTTCCGATCCGGTCGGTCAGCCCGCTTCTTCAAGTCCGGGACCTGGCGCGGTCGCTTGAGTTCTACACGAAGCGGCTCGGGTTCACGCAGGATTGGTTTGATGGTGTCGGCTTTGCCATCGTTCGCCGGGGGGACTGCTCGGTTTACCTGGCCCAACGCGAAGTGGAGGTCGATCTGCGGAATCGAACCGCCCGGCGCCAGGACAACGGCTATGCGAACTACGACCTGCATTTTTATTGCGACGGCGGAACGATCGACGCGCTGTGGGAAGAGTATCAGGCGATCGGCATCGAGATGCCGTCGGAGTTCGCCGGCGGGCCGGTCGATCGGGAGTACGGGATTCGGGACTTCTCGCTGAGCGACCCGGACGGCTACGTCCTGGTATTCGGAGCGCCCTGCCAACCGGCGGCGGGATAGTTCGTAGCGTGAGTTTCAACCCACCGCGACTTCCTTGTCGGCGGCGTGGCGGCGTGGCGGCGTGGCGGGTGGCGGGTGGCGGGTGGCGGGTGGCACAGGATCGTACTCGGTCTTGTGTTCGAGAAGCGAAGCGCGTCCAGCACCGGTTGGCGTACCAACCCGTGCCACCCGCCACCCGCCGCGTCATATGGCGGCGAGACGATGGCTGCGGATTTCAAAGGGCGGGTGATGTGGATATATTTGGCACGGTCGTCGTGATCTACCGCCGCGCCGATGATTCGCTCCCGCGAGGGCGCGGCATCGGCGCCGTGACGGCGGGTGGGCGCAAGCGCTTGGAAAGGAACTCCTGATGGCCGACGACGCGCTCGACGCCGAGACGCTGCGGGACGTGCTTGCACTTGAGAATCCGCACGCGCTGAACATGGTCCTTGAGGAGGCGCATCCGCAGGACATCGCCGAGGCGTGTGCCGAACTGGATGACGAGGCGCTCTGGTCGCTCTTGCGGCAGATCGAGCCGCCGATGAACGCGGATGTGTTCTCGCGCCTGCCGACCGAGCGGCAGGTGCGGCTGGCCGAGGGACGAAAGCCCGAAGAAGCGGCGGACCTGCTCGAACTCATGCCGTCGGACGATCGCGCCGATCTGGTGCAGGAATTGGCCCCCGACGCCAAGCGGGAGATTCTCGATGAGATGGAGCCGCCGCAGCGGGCGGACGTGGAACGGCTGGCGGCGTATGCGGAGGGGACGACCGGCTCGGTCATGAGCAGCGACGTCGCGACGCTGCGCTCCGACCTGACAGCCGATTCGGCGGTCCAACACCTGCGCGCGATGGCGAGCCGGAAGGAGACGATCTACTACAACTACGTCATCGACGGCGAGGGCAAGCTGCTCGGGATCGTCTCGCTGCGCGACCTGGTGTTGAGCGACGGACAATCGCGGCTGACCGACATCATGAACAAGGAGCCGGTCTTCGTGCGGGCGGACGACCCGGTCGAGGAGGCGGCCAACAGGATTCGCGAGTACGACCTGCTGGCGCTGCCGGTGGTGGACGCCGCGGGAAAGCTCGCCGGCATCGTGACGGTGGACGACGTGATGGACGCGGCGGAGGAAGAGGCGACGCGCGACATGCACAAGCTCGGCGGCTCGGAAGCGCTCGACGCGCCCTACTTCGAGACCGGCTTCAGGACGATGGTCCGCAAGCGCGGCGGATGGCTGGCGGCGCTGTTCGTCGGCGAAACGCTCACCGCGACGGCGATGGGCCGCTACGAGCACGCCATCGAGCAGGCGGCGGTGCTGGCGCTGTTCGTCCCGCTCATCATCAGCAGCGGCGGGAACAGCGGGTCGCAGGCGACGTCGATCCTCATCCGCTCGCTGGCGCTTCAGGAGGTGAAGCTGCGCGACTGGTGGCGCGTCTTCCGCCGCGAGTTCGCGACCAGCCTGGCGCTGGGCGTGTTCCTCGGCCTGATCGGCTTTTCACGCATCTGCATCTGGCACTGGATGGGATGGCATCACTACGAAGGACATCCTTACCTGATGGGCATGACGGTGTGGCTGAGCCTGATCGGCGTGGTGCTGTTCGGCTCGCTGGTGGGCAGCATGCTGCCGTTCATCCTGCGGCGGATCGGCTTCGACCCGGCGACGGCGTCAGCGCCGTTCGTCGCCACGCTGGTGGACGTGACCGGATTGATCATCTACTTCACGGTCGCGACGATGATGCTGCGCGGCGTGCTGCTGTGAGGCGCGGGCGGGAACGCATCGCGTTCGATTCCCGCTCGACCGGGCCGATAAGGGAGCATGTTTGCCCTCTCCATCCGCCAGCACGGCTTGGATCAAGTTGGGCCGAGTTGATCGCGTGAAGGCGAAGCCTTCACGGCGCGGGATCAAGACGGCGGCTCACTTGAGCGAAGTTGGCGTTCGCGGGCGACGCGGGGCGTCGGCGAACGGTTTCACCTCTACGCGAGCCAAGCCAAAGCGATCCCCCCTACGCAGGGGATTGTCATCTCGGCGTTTTGAGGAATGATCTCCAAAGAATCCTGCCTAACTTGGGGAACTGTCTTCCCCGTGTAGAAGCGGGTTCAGAGGGAGAAATGCCATGTCTTGCCTGTTTGAAACGAAGAAAAGCCGCATTGTGCGAATGCCGCGACGGGTTGTGGTCGGGATCGTTGCCGGAACCGGGGCGGTGTGGATGGCGAATCTGCCGTCGGCGGCGTCGGGGGCGGTGATCACGCCGACGTCGGCGTTCGCCAACACGTATTACTCGGGCAGCCAGAACCCGGTCAATCTGATCAACAACGCCGGGCTGGATACCAGTTCGGGCAACGTGCTGACCTATACGCATGCGTCCGACGGCAGCGCCAACGGCATGTGGCACGCGGGGGCGGGACAGGGAACGGGCGGCGCGGCGCCGGTGGTCGCGAATCAGTACATCGTCTTTGACCTCGGCGCGAATTATGACCTGTCGTCTACCTACATCTGGCAGATGGTTCAGAACAATAATCTGGGCCGGGGGATTAAGGAGTTTGCGCTCTACGGATCGTCCGCCTCGATGGCGACGCCATACCCTGCGAATCCGCCGCTGGCCGGGTTCACCCAGATTCTTGGCGCCAGCACGCTGGCCCAGGTCACCGGGACAAGTGCGAATCCCAATCCGGCGGTGACGCAAACGTTTTCGCTGACCGGCGCCGCCAACGTGCGCACGATCTACCTCGACATCATCTCGGCGTGGAGCGGCGCGGCGAACGACTACGTCGGCCTGTCGGAGATCAAGTTCGAGGGGACGGCCCTGCCGCCGCCGCCGGCGACGTTGTTCAACTGGACCAACACCGCCGGCGGGTCGTGGCAGGCGGGAGGGAACTGGTCGCCGTCGGGCCCGCCGACGTCCAACGACGACGCGGCCTTCGCCATCGCCGGCGCCTACACCGTCCTGGTGACATCGACGCCCGCCGTGCGCACCCTGAACGTCTCGGCCGGCGACGTGACGCTGGAGATGTACAACAACGCCGCGACGCTCCAGGCCGCCGATATCAATGTCAGCGGCGGCAAGCTGACTGTCCCCGGTCTCATCGGCCGGGCGTCTTTGCCGGGCGTGCTCAACTACACCTCGTCCCTCAACATCACCAACGGCGGACAGGTCGTCAGCACCGGCAACTCCTGGGGCGGCGTGTCGGTCGGCACCGACGGCACCACCGCGCAGGCCACCGTCAGCGGCGCCGGCTCGTCGCTCTCGAGTGCCAGCGGCTTCTACGTGGGGGCGGCCGGCAACGGCACGCTCGACATCACCGCCGGCGGCAAAGTCACCTCGGCCGGCATCCTGTTTGCCGGATCGTACGGCGGCACGGGCAACATCACCGTCGACGGAAACCACTCGGCCCTGGTCGTCAGCTCGGATAATCTGCTCATCGGTTACGGCAGCAACAGCGGCGGCACGCCCGGGACCGCTTCGCTAACCATCACCAACGGCGGGCAGGTCACCAACGCCGCGGAAATCCAGATCGGCGCCTACGGTGGCAGAGGCTCCGTCATCGTCGGCGAGAGCGACGGCACCGACAGCGGCGACTCCAGGCTCCTGGGCAATACCCTCTACGTGACGATCGGCGCGACCGCCGGCGGATCGCTCACCGTCAACCCCGGCGGCAGCGTCGAACTCACCGGCGCGCTCAACAACACCACCAACAGCGGGTCGATCAACCTCGCCGGCGGAACGATCAAGGCCAGCCGCTTTGCGCTCAACGCCGCATCGAACATGAACTGGACCGCCGGCACGCTCTGGCTCACCGGCGGGACGAGTTCCGCAGGCTCGACCACTTCCACGCTCGCCGTTCCCACCGCCGGGATTTTGAAAGGCAACGGCACGATCAACAGCCGCATGGCCGTCCTCGGTACGGTCTCGCCCGGCGACGATTCGACCGCGACGCTCGCCACCCGCAATCTCACGATCGGCAACGCCGGCAACCAGGGCACGTTCGCCGCCGACGTCGACTTCGCCGGCAACGCCGCCGACCTGCTCTCCGTCACCGGCACGGTGAACCTCACCAACGCCGCGCTGGACCTGTCGCTGCTCAACGCCCCGGCCGACATCACCACGCCGTTGACGTTCCTGCTGATCGCCAATGACAGCAGCGACGCGGTTAGCGGCACGTTCGCGTCGGTCGACCTGGGCGGGTTCTCCAATTTCAGTTACAGCATCGACTACGCATTTACTGGCTCGGCTCTCAACGGCGTCGGCACCGGCAACGACGTGGCGATCACCTTCACCGCCATCCCCGAACCGGCGAGCCTGTCGCTGCTCGCCCTGAGCGGGCTGGCGCTGCTGCACCGACGGCGGGCTGCCCGCCATCCCTGAGCGGCTTACCCGACGACCGGCGTCGCCCGCCCCGAGTTTGATCGTCTTGATCCCACTCAGGCTCAACTCGGCCCGACTCGATTCAAACCGTGCTGGGGTTTCGACGCATTTACACGGCCGACCGAGTTTACCTCGATTACTTCAGGTTGGCTTGGAAGAACTTGGCAAGCTTGTCGAACGGGATCAGGTTCACGCGGTCGTAGAGATCGACGTGGCCGGCGTTCGGGACGATCACCAACTCCTTAGGCTCCGCCGTCCGCTTGTAGGCGTCCTCGCTGAACTCTCGGGAATGGGCGGTGTCGCCGGTGATGAACAGCATCGGGCGCGGCGAGATCGTCTCGATGTCCTCGAACGGGTAGAAGTTCATGAACTTGACGTTGCTCGTGAGCGTCGGATGCGTCGTGAGCTTCGGCGACGAGCCCTCGGGCGTGAACTGGCCGCGCGAGGTGCGGTAGAAGTCGAAGAACTCGCGCTGGATCGGATGCGTGTTCTCCGTCAACTCCTGATCCGTTCCGCCGGTGTACTTGGTTTCGCCACCGGTGAACTCGGCGTAGCGCTGCTCGGCGGCTTCGGCGATGATCTTCTTGCGCTGTTCGAGCGTGAGCGACTTGTGCAGGGCATTCCGGTTAGCGGCGCCCATGTCGTACATGCTGACGGTGGCGATGGCTTTCATGCGCGGGTCGATCTTGGCGGCGCTGATGACGAAGCTGCCGCTGCCGCAGATGCCGAGCACGCCGATACGGTCGCGGTCCACGAACGGCTGAGTGCCCAGGTAATCGACGGCGGCGCTGAAGCTCTCGGAATAGATGTCTGGCGCGACGACCTGACGCGGCTTGCCTTCGCTCTCGCCCCAGAAGGGCAAGTCGATCGACAGCGTGACGAAACCCTGCTCGGCCATCTTCGTGGCGTAGAGGTTCGCGCTCTGCTCCTTCACCGCGCCCATCGGATGGATAAGCTGACCGGGGTTGTCTTCGGGGCGTTCGGTGCCACGGAGAATCGTGCGTACGCGGGTCGGCTGTCCTCGGCGAAGATGAGGACGGCCATATCCGACGTGTTTGGGGACTCAGGAAAGTATGTGGAGTTTTCACCGTCAATCTACGAGGCGAGTGGCAATCCAGCGTTTGCCGGTTTTAGGCTGACGGAGGTGTCACGAGAAAAACTGAGCGATCCCAACTTTGATGGCGTCAACATAGTTGCTGGGGTAAGGCGTCCAGATGCTGTTGTTGGACCGTTCGCTGTGATGGAGCAGATAAGAAACCGTCGCCCCACGGCAGATCGAAATTGGCTTGCCGCTGAGTTTAAGCTGAGCACCAACACATTGATTCGAGACTACGTTGGTAAGAACGGTAAGGCGGCACGGAATTCGAAGCAGCTTGAGGCGATTGCGAAGTATACGCGGCAGTACACGCAAACCGGGCGCGTCGCGTTGTTCGTGACGCTGTTCGCGGGCGGCAAGGGAGGTGTTCAGTACGAGTTCAATATAAAGCTACTGCAGGCTAAAATGGCAAAGCAAGGGATTTTGGGCATTATTGCCTCTCTGACGGGCGGTAAGCAGTGACCCCCACTGGAGAGTTTGGTATGGCTGAGAAGCTTACGCCTGCCGCGAAGCAGAAATTGAAGAAGGCGTTATTCGAGGCTGTTCAGAACGACGAGGTCGCCGTGGTTCGCCGGCTTATCAAGCAGGGGGCCGATCCCGACACGATTGATCGCTCAGATGGCTACACGCCATTGAATTTGGCGATCGAGAAACGCCATTTGGCGATAGCTCGCGTTCTACTTAAAGCCGGGGCTGCACCGGTCAACGGCGTCGTGGACAACTTGGTGGAAGCCATTGAGGACAAGAACGTCGAACTCGTCAAGCTGTTGCTGTCGCACGGGGCGGATCCCAATGGCGGTGCATCGAAGCAGATGCGGATTACGCGGCCGTTGATGGAGGCCGCTCGCGTAGGATCGATGAGAATTGTGGACGTGCTGTTGGCGGCCAACGCGGATCGGACTTTGCAGAATGAGATTCTGCAAACCGCTGCCGATATCGCAACCGAGAGCGGCTTCCCGAGGATCGCCGCCAAGCTGCGACAGCCGGAGCACAAGCGGTCCAAACGCAAGAAGCCGCTTGGCAAAGAGAACGCTCGATCACTCAAACTCGCAATCGAGCGAGGCAGCGTGGACGTGGTGAGGAAGATTGCGGAAGGCAAAGACCTTGATTGCTACGTCGAGGAAATGAACACTTCGCCACTTGTGTATGCCGTATGGGAAGGGAAGGTCGACGTCATCCGCGTTTTTTTTGATCTTGGCGCGTCACTTTCATACCGCACCGGAGAGTTTCCGCTTGAGGCGGCGGCTCGCGGCGGGCGTCTTGATGTCATGGATTTACTGGTTCGTCTTGGAGCGGAGGTCAACCAACGCGCGCCCAGTGGCGCAACTGCGTTGACATCGGCCATCAAGATGGAGGAAGCGCCTGCGGTCAAGTGGCTGTTGGATCACAATGCTGATCCTCACGGCAAAGACCCTATCGGTCGGACGGCATGGGACATCATGCTCGAGTGGGAGGCTCGTGTCGGCAAGTCCAACCGATGTCGCTCAGTCCTGCCGTTGACGAGAAAATGAAAACGCGTACATGTGTCTATACCAAGCGTACGCGAGTGGCCCAAGAGGATTGGAAGACGGGGAGTTCGTATATGTCGTCTCACTCCGATGAGTTTTCTGTTCCGGATGAAGCTCCAACTCCACTGCATGACGCCGCTACAGCGCGTGACCTGGCGACCGTTAGGCGTTTGCTGGATGAAGGCCTTGACGCGAATCTCGCTGATTGGCGCGGGCTATGCCCTTTATTCTCGGCAGTCGAGGGCGGCTCCCTGGAAT